>NZ_JBVJIJ010000045.1:0-70365 GCF_055586325.1 Dactylosporangium sp. NPDC051087
TGCGGGCTGCGCAGGGTCGCACCCCACAGCATCCGGTCGGCCCACAGGTCGGAGGAGAACGCGAACTCGCCGGTCACCTTCAACGTCCCGTCGGGCCGCTGCGGCGACGTGCCGATGCCGCTGGCGGCCTGCACCGACGTCGTCATCGGGCCTCCCGGAGCTTGCGGGCGGCGCGGCCGAGGGCGGCCGCCACCGCCGTCTCGTCCACTGTGGACAGGTTGCCGTCCTGTACGACGGCGCGCCCGCCGACGAGCAGCAGCCGCAGCGGCGCGGGCGGCCCGAGGACGAGGGCCGCGACCGGGTCGTCGATGCCGGCGTGCCCGAGCCCGTCCAGCCGCCACAGCGCGATGTCGGCGAGCTTGCCCGCTTCCAGGGAGCCGAGCTCGTCGTCGCGGCCGAGGCACCGCGCGCCGCCGATGGTCCCGAGGGCCAGGGACTCGCGGGCGGTGAGCGCCGCCGGCCCGCCGCGCAGCCGGGCGAGGTACAGCGCCTGCCGCAGCTCCGCGCCGAGCTGCCCGGCCTCCTGCGAGGCGGCACCGTCGACGCCGAGCCCGACGGGGACGCGGGCGTCGAGCAGGTCGCGGACGGGGGCGATGCCGGCCCCGAGCCGCCCGTTGGAGCTGGGGCAGTGCGCGACGCCGGTGCCGGTCGCGCCGAGCTTCGCGATCGCGTCCTGGTCGAGGTGCACGGCGTGGGCGAGCCACACGTCGCCGCCGAGCCAGCCGAGCGACTCGGCGTAGTCGACGGGCGTGCAGCCGTGGACCTCCCGGCAGTACGCCTCCTCCTCGACGGTCTCGGCGAGGTGCGTGTGCAGCCGGACGCCCTCGGCGCGGGCCAGCTCGGCGGCCTCCCGCATGAGCCGCGGCGTGACGGAGAACGGGCTGCAGGGCGCGACCGCGATCCGCACCATCGCGCCCGGTGACGGGTCGTGGAAGCGGTCGATGGCGTCCTTCGTCGCGGCGAGGGCGGCGTCGGTGTCCTCGACGACGCTGTCCGGTGGCAGGCCGCCGTCCTTGACCGACAGGTCCATCGACCCGCGGCACGGATGGAACCGCAGGCCGACGGACGCGGCCGCGTCGATCTCCGCGGCGAGGACGTCGCCGCCGTCGCGGGGGAACACGTAGTGGTGGTCGGTGCTGGTGGTGCAGCCGGACAGCGCCAGCTGGGCGAGGCCCGCGGTGGCGGCGGCGTGCACGACGCCGGTGTCCAGCCTGGCCCAGACCGGGTACAGCTCGCGCAGCCAGCCGAACAGGATGTCCTGCTGCGCGTAGCCGCGGGTGGCCCACTGGTACAGGTGGTGGTGGGTGTTGACCAGGCCGGGCGTGGCGAGGCAGCCGGTGCCGTCGACCCGGGTCGCGCCGGGCGCGCCCTGGTAGCGGCCGGGTCCGACGGCGACGATCCGGTTGCCCTCGACGGCGATGTGCCCGTCGGTGTACTCGGTGCCCGCGCCGTCGACGGTCGCCACCGCGCAGTGCTCGATGACGATCATGCGCCGGCCGCCAGTCGCACCGCGGCGACGATGTTCTCGTAGCCGGTGCAGCGGCACAGGTTCCCGGCGAGCGCCTCGCGGATGTCGGGGTCGCTGGGTGCGGGGTTGCGGGCGAGGAGGTCGTGGACGGCGACGACGAGCCCGGGCGTGCAGAATCCACATTGGACCGCGCCGGCGTCGAGGAACGCCCGCTGCACCGGGTCGAGCCCTCCGGCGTCCGGGAGGCCCTCGACGGTCCGCACGTCGCGGTGCTCGGCCTGGCCGGCGGCGACGAGGCACGCGCAGACCGGGGTGCCGTCGAGGTAGACGGTGCAGGAGCCGCACTCCCCCTGCTCGCAGGCGTTCTTCGAGCCGGGCAGGCCGAGGCGTTCGCGCAGCACGTAGAGCAGGCTCTCCCCCGGCCACACGTCGTCGGCCTGGCGGGCTTCGCCGTTAACGGTCAGGTTCACGCGCATCGGTGCTCCTCCCAGGCCCAGCGCAGGGTGCGGCCGCCGAGGACCGCGAGGGCGTGCCGCCGGTAGGCGGCGCTGCCGCGCACGTCGTCGATCGGCCGGGCCGCGGCGCCGACGAGCTCGCCGAAGCGGCGGATCAGGGGTTCGGGCAGTGGCGCCGGATCGTCCCAGGGCAGTTCGGCGGACAGGGACTCCGCCTCGGCGGCGCGCAGTGGTGTCGGCCCGGCCGAGCCGATCCCGGTGCCGACGCGGCGCCGGGAGGCGTCGAGGGTCAGGGCGAACGAGCAGACCGCGATGACCATCGCGTTGCGGGTGCCGACCTTCGCGAACTGCTGCGGCCCGGCGGCCGGCGGCACGAGGAACGCGGCGATGAGCTCGTCGGGCGCCAGGACGCTGCGTTTGGGGCCCTGGAAGAACTCCGCGACGGCGACGGTGCGGGCGCCGCGGACCGAGGCGACCTCGACCTCGGCCCCGGCGGCGAGCAGCGGCGGGTGCGCGTCGCCGGCGGGTGAGGCCGAGCCGAGGTTGCCGCCGACGGTGCCCCGGTTGCGGATCTGCGGCGATCCGACGGTCCTGGCCGCCATCGCCAGGCCGGGCAGGCGCCCGCCCAGCTCGTCGATGATCCTGCGGTACGTGACGCCGGCGCCGACCCGCAGCCGGTCGCCGTCGGTGGCCCACTCGGTGAGCGGCCCGACCCGGGTCAGGTCCAGCAGGGCGGGCGGGCGGCGGCGGTCGAAGTTGAGCTCGACCATGACGTCGGTGCCGCCCGCGATCGGCACCGCGTCGGGATGTTCGGCCTTCGCGGCGAGGGCCTCGTCCCAGGTGGACGGTCTCAGAAACTCCACACGACCTCCTCGGCGACGTCGTCGTCGCGCCGGACGGTGCCTTCGATCAGCCCGTAGGGCCGGTCGGCGGCGAAATACACCTCATTGGGGTTGTCGAGCCCGAACGGGGTCAGGTCGACCAGGAAGTGGTGCCGGTTTGGCAGCGACAGCTTCACCTCCACGACCTCTGGGCAGGCGGCGAGGACCCGGGAGCCCATGGCGAACAGCGTCTGCTGCAACGCGAGGCTGTGGGTGTCGGCGAACGCCTCCAGGAGCGCGGCGCGGGCGTCGGCGAACGCCGCACCGGTGTGCCGCCAGGTGGCGTTCACGCTGGTGGCGAGGATCCGGTCGCGGGTCTCCGGCAGCGTGGTGTAGCCGTCCTTGACGTAGCCGTGGAACTCCGAGTCGGTCGTCTTGAGCAGCACCAGGTCACGGACCCCGGACACGACCTGGGTGCCGTCCGCGTCGGCGTGCACCCGCGCGGTGCGGATCTCGCCGCCGTCGCGGCGGAACGTGTGCCTGCCGTCGACGGGCTGCCACGGATACTGCTCGACGGTGACCCGGGCGCCGTGGATGCTCGGCTGCGACTCGACGAAGTGCCGGGCGAGCCGGGTCGCGAACGACTCGATGTCGTCGATGCCGTGCTCGCGGGCGAACGCGTAGACGGTGTTCTTCTGCGTGTCGGTCGGCAGGACCGCCCCGTTGTCGCCGGTGAGGTGGCTGGCGGCGAGGTCGCCGCGCAGGGCGACGCTGACGTTGAGGTCGGTGAGCCCGTCGCCGTCCGGGCCGCGGGTCACGCGCACGATGCGGGTCTCGGCCTTGCCGTACTGGTTGGGTCCGAGCGAGAAGGTCGGCACGGCTCAGCTCCCCCGGTAGGTCGAGTATCCGAACGGGCTCAGCAGCAGCGGTACGTGATGGTGCCGCTCGTCGGCGACGGTGAAGACGATCGTGACCTCGGGGAAGAAGTCGGACGCGAAGCCGGTGGCGAGGACGAGCCGGTGCCGCCCGGCTGCGAGCGGCGCGTCGTGACGCCACCGGCCGTCCGCGTCGGTCACCCCCTCGTGCGCGTCCGTCGGGGTCTCGAGCCGCACCGGTACACCGGCGACGGCCAGACCTCTGGAGGTGTCGAGGACATGCGTGGAGAAACTCACGCCACGAGCCGTTCCAGGCGCAGCTCCACGATCTTGCGCAGCTCACCGCGGACGACCTGGCGCTCGGTCTCCTCGTCGTTGCCGAGCCTGCCGCGCGCCGCGGCGAGGATCTCGGGCGCCGTCTTGCCGCTGGCGAAGATGAGGAACAGATGGCCGAAGCGTTCCTCATAGGCCCGGTTGGCCGCGGCGAGCTCCTCGTCGGCGCCCTCGACACGTGCCTGCTCGCGGCGCGACCAGGCGGCCTCGGCGCTGTCGCCGGCGGGGCGCTCGCCGATGCGGGGGTGCGCGGCGAGGACCCCGGCGAGGTCCTGCCAGGTCAGCGCGTCGAACTCGGCGACGCCGGTGACGACGACGTCGGCGGATGTGGGATACGGGCGGTGGTCGGCCACCCTGGCGGCCCAGCCGGGGGAGGCACAGCAGGCCATCAGGGCCTCCTGCGCCGCGGCGGGCGGCAGACCGTTGAACCGGTCGAGCATGGCCCCCCTCTCACTATCTTCGGCACCCTACTCCGGAGATGTTTCATGTCTAGACCTGTCCAGTATCCCCTTTTTGTCCGTCCCGGCCAGCGGCTTCTCCGCGCTGCTGCTTTCGCTCGTGCGTGGCAGACTCGAAACATGCAGCTGCGACCGGAGATCGAGCTCATCGAGGTGTCGGGCCGCTCGCTGCGCATCGTCGACGCGCACCTCATCAAGGCCGGCCCGATCGGCCACGACCTGCCCGACCGCGGCGTGTCGCTGACCGCCGGCGCCGACGGGTACACGGCCCGCTGGTCACGCAACTCGGTCAGCCTGCCGGGCATCGCCCGCGCGTTCGTCGGCGGCGCCGCGGGCGGGGCACTGTTCCGTCTGCTCGGCCTGCCCGGCGCGGTGCTCGGCGCGGTCATCGCCGTCGGCCTGGCCCGCACCGCCCGCGAGCGCCCCACGACCGTGCCCGACCCGACCGTCACCGTCGCCGAGGACGGCCCCGACCTGGTCCTGCGCTCCGCCGACCTGCCGTCGCTGGTGTTCGCCGTGATGGACCTGACCGGCGCGACCGGCCCCGTCACCGTGAGCCCCGCACCGGCGGTCGCCGAGCTGACCGACGGCGGCTCGGAGTCCGTCCGGCTCGACGACGTCGGCGGCCTGGAGGAGGTCGTCGCGCAGTTCCGCGACGTGGCCGTGTCGTTCCACCACCCCGAGGTCATGGCCCGCTGGGGCGCCACCCGGCCGCAGGGCATCCTGCTCTACGGCCCGCCCGGCACCGGCAAGACGATGCTCGCCCGGGCCCTGGCCAACGAGATCGGCGGCGAGCTGCGCGAGATCCGCACCCCGGAGATCCTCGACAAGTGGGTCGGCAACTCCGAGAAGAACATCCAGCGGATCTTCGCCGACGCCCGCCGCCTGCGCCACCCGACCGTCCTGCTCTTCGACGAGTTCGACTCCATCATCAGCTACACCGGCGCCGCCTTCGACGCCGCCGGCCAGATGATCAACGCGGTGGCGGGCATCTTCAAGCAGGAGATGAACACCCTCATCGAGCACAACCCCAACGTCATCGTGGTGGCCACCACCAACTTCCCCGACCGGGTCGACGCCTCGCTCATCCGCTCGGGCCGCTTCGACCTGAAGCTGGCGGTGCCGCCACCGGGCCCGTCGGCGCGCGCCGACATCCTCGCGAAGCTCCTGCGCCGCCTCATCGCCCGCCACGAGGTCGGCGGCTTCCGCCTGTTCGCCGACGACATCGACGTGCAGGCCCTCGCGTCCGCCTCCACCGGCCTGACCGGCGCCGACTTCAAGGAAGCGCTCCGCCGCGCCCAGCTCGACAAGGCGATGCACGAGGCCCGCCAAGGTCGCCCGCCGTCCCCGATCACGCAGGCCGATCTGCTTGCCGTTCTGGCAGGTGTACGCCCAGCCTCCTGACCCCCGCGCTCCGCGCGCCCGGCCCGGCCTTGACCCCGGCCGCCTTCCGCCGCCGACCCTCCACCCGGTGCGTCAAGCCCCGCGCCCGAGGTGGCACGCAGGGACGACAAACGAACGCTGTCGTGGTGGCCGGTTGCGGCAAGCCGAGCCGGCCGCATTCCGCCGTGTGGCACTCAGGGACTACGGACGAACGGTGTCGTGGTGGCCAGTTGCAGGAAGCCGAGCCGCTGGAGGATCGGGCGGCTGTCGGCGGACGCGTCCACCTGCAGGTAGCGGTAGCCGGCCGCGGCGGCGAGGGCGGCCCGGTGCGCGACGAGGGCCCGGAAGACGCCGCGGCCGCGCCACTCGGCGACGGTGCCGCCGCCCCACAGGCCGGCGAACCCGGTGCCGCCGTGGAACTCGACCCGCCCCGCGCAGATGGGCCGGTCGCCGGCCATGACGACCGCGGCGGCGATGGAGCCGGGCCGGTCGGCGATCCGGGCGAGGAGGTCCCTGCCGACCCGGGAGTGGTCGCCGCCGAAGACCTCGTCGTGCACCTGGACGAGCAGGTCGACACCGGCCGCGTCGGTGACCGGCAGCAGCGTCGTCCCCGCCGGGAGGGACACGTCCAGCGCGAGGCCGGCGACCTCGGCGAAGAGCAGCCCCTCGACCGGGTCGGGCTCGAACCCGGCGGCGAGGAGCCGTTCCGGCAGGTCGGCGGGGCGGTCGTGGGAGTAGTGCTTCCACTCCCACGGCTGGCCGACCCTGCCGAACCGCCGGATCTGCGCGGCGATGACCGCGTCGGCGTCGAGGCCGTCGAGGTCGCACCAGGAGATGCCGTGCCAGCCGTCGCTCGACGAGACGACCCGCACGATGCCGGGCTCCCGCTCCACGACGGAGCCGGTGCCGGCGCCGACGCCGACGCTGGGCTCCTGGCGGATCTTCCGGTCGTACAGCGCAAGCACCTGCTGGGGGTCCACGCCTCAAGACCACACCTTCACGCAGCGGCGTGCAAGCGGTTTGCGGCGTCAGCCGGTGTACGTGCCGACGACCTCGATCTCCCCGACGAGGTGCGCGTTGACGGCGTCGACGTCCTCCGCCGGGATCCACAGTTCGAGGACGTCCCCGCCACCGGCCCGCCTGGTGACGTACCGCCGGGCGAACGCCGTCGCGACCCGGAATCGCGTGACGTGCCCGGTCCCGGCCGCCGGCACGTTCCACTCGCGGGCGATCCGCACGGCGTACGCCTCGTTGAGGACCGGGTAGAAGATCGGCTGGTCCGGCAGGCGCGGCGGCCAGCGGCGCCGGCCGGCGGCCTCGACCAGACGCAGCTCCTCCGGCCCGACGGGACGCCACAGCGTGGTGGTGCCGTCCGGGTTCTCCACCCGCCCGTGCAGCAGGTGCTCCACGAGCCGGCCCACCTCCGCGCCCACGGCGAGCCCAGCGGACCCGGCTAGCGCGGCAGACCCAGCGGGCGCGACCGGCGGGGCAACCGTCGGGTCGGTGAGGTCGTCGATCAGGACGGCAGCGACGGGTTCGCCGGCGAGCCAGCGCAGCGCCGCCGCGTCGTCCGGGTCCGAACGGTCGACGAGCCGGTCGAGGGCCGTCGCGTCCAGGTCGTAGACGGCGGTGCCGGCGGTGTGCCCGCACACCTCCGTGAGCGCCGCCGGCCAGCCGGCATCGGCCCGGACGAACTCGCCGCCGGCCGGGCCGATGCCGTATGCCTTCACCACGCGGGACAGTGTCGCATCACGCGTGCCGTCCCCGCCTCGCGTTTCGGGGCCGGGCGAGGACCGGCGCGAGGCTCAGCGCCAGGCCCACGAGGGCGACGCCGGTGACGAGGTTGACGCCGGGGTGGAACTGGGTGAAGCCGCCGGCGCCCGAGCCGCCGGTGGCGACGAGGGCGGTGACCGCCGCAAGGATGAGGGCCGCGCCGACCTGGCCGGAACTCTGCACCAGACCTGAGGCGAGACCCTGCTCCGCGTCGGCGACGCCGTCGGTCGCCTGGGCCATGATGGAGCTGAAGCCGAACGCGAAGCCGCCGCCCAGCAGCAGCATCGCCGGCAGGATCGCGACCAGGTAGTGCGGCGCGCTGCCGGCGGTGAGCAGGAACCAGCCGTAGCCGAGGCTCATCGACAGCATCGAGGCGACGATGAGGCGTGGCGTGCCGTGCCGGTCGATGAGCCGGCCGACGAAGGGCGACCCGAACGCGACGAGAAGGCCGGCGGGCAGCAGGGCCAG
Source organism: Dactylosporangium sp. NPDC051087 (assembly GCF_055586325.1). Lineage (NCBI taxonomy): Bacteria > Bacillati > Actinomycetota > Actinomycetes > Micromonosporales > Micromonosporaceae > Dactylosporangium > Dactylosporangium sp. NPDC051087. The sequence continues at coordinate 8,035 of NZ_JBVJIJ010000045.1, forward strand.
TGCCATGCGCAGCGGCGACCAGTGCAGCACGCCCTGCAGGTACAGCGTCATCATGAACTGGAAGCTCAGGTATGAGCCGAACAGGGCGACCATGCTCAGGTTGGCCCGCACGATCGGGCCGCTGCGCAGGATGCCCAGGCGGATGAGCGGGTGCGCGGCGCGCCGCTCGACGAGGACGAAGCCGGCCAGCAGCGCGGCGGCGACGACGGCGGACCCGAGCGTCACCGGGTCGAGCCAGCCACGGTCGGGCGCGGACACCACGGTGTAGACCGCGAGGAGCGTGCCGCCCACGAGGGTCGCGGCGCCGGCAAGGTCGTGCCCGCCGTCGGAGGCGGGCTCGTCCCTGGGGATGAGGACGTAGCCCGCGACCAGCGCGGCGAGGGCGAGCGGCACCGGGATCAGGAACGTCCACCGCCAGCCGACGCTGGTCAGCAGGCCGCCGAGGATGAGCCCGGAGCTGTAGCCGCTGGCGCCGAAGACGGAGAAGACCGACAGCGCCCGGTTGCGGGCCGGTCCCTCGTGGAACGTGGTGGTGAGGATCGACAGGGCGGTCGGCGCGGTGAACGCGGCGGCGAGGCCCTTCACGAAGCGGGTGGCGATGAGCAGGGTGCCGTCGTCGACGAGCCCGCCGACGAGGGACGCGACGGCGAAGACGCCGAGCGCGGCGAGGAAGACGCGGCGGCGGCCGAGCAGGTCGGCGGTGCGCCCGCCGAGCAGGAGCAGGCCGCCGTACCCGAGGACGTACCCGTTGACGATCCACTGCAGCGAGGTGGTCGACAGGCCGAGCTCGGCGCCGATGGACGGCAGGGCGACGCCCACCATCGACACGTCGAGGCCGTCGAGGAACAGCACGGCGCAGAGCACCGCGAGGACTCCCCACAGTCGCGGGGTCATCGTCGCGTGGGTCTCCGGCGCGGTGGTCGTGCCTGGAGCCGGGAGGGTCGTAGTCACCCGACGGACACTAGATGCGCGTGCATTCAATGTCCATGCACTAATTGCAGATGCATTTAATGTAGGTGCATCCAGGTGTGGTACCGGAGTAGGATGCGCGGCATGACGTCGCAGGAGGCGCTTGTCGAGCACTGGCGCTCGCTGCTGACCAGCTACAACGAGGTCGCGTGCCATCTGGAGCGGGCGCTGTCGGACGCGCACGGGCTGAGCATGAGCGAGTTCGAGATCCTCGACCGGCTGGTCGCGCAGCAGTGTGAGAAGCGCCGCATGCAGGACCTCGCCGCCGACATGTATCTCAGCCAGAGCGCCCTGTCCCGGGCGGTCGCCCGCCTGGAGAAGAGCGGCCTCGTGGCGCGGGCGCTGTGCGAGGCCGACCGCCGCGGCGTGTTCGTGACGCTCACCGCCGAGGGGCTGCGGCGCCACACGGCCGCGCGGGAGACCCACCTCGCGGTGCTCGCAAGTCACCTGCAGGTCGGCCGCTGAGCAGTGCGGCGGGTGCCGTGCTTCAGGACACCCGGCGGTAGTAGGAGTGGACGGCGGGCTGGCCGGTGTAGTTCGCGCCGGCCTTGTCGTCGGCGCCGAGGTATTCGTACGGCAGCGTGACGTCGCCGCGGTCGTCCCGGCCGATCCTGCGGCGCCGCCCGTCGTAGTTGAACCCGGCGTCGCGCAGGTGCGCGGCGAGGCGCCGCCCCGCGGGCCGGCCGTCCTCCAGGCGGATGCTGTCGAGGTCGATGTCGGCGACGAGCCTGCCGCCGCCGGTCAGCCACCCCGCGGCCGCGGCGAGCAGCCCGAGCTTGTCGCCGACGTAGTGCAGGCCGTGCACGCTGGTGATGAGGTCGTACAGCCGGTCAGGCTTCCAGTCCGCCACCGACGCGGTCGTCAGGCGCAGCCACGGCACGTCCGGCGCCGGGTCGAACGCGTCGACGAGGTCCACCCCGTGGACGAGGACCCGGTCCTCCACCCCGGCGGCGTGCAGCCTGGCGGCGGCCTCGACCAGCGCCCGCCCCGTCCCGCAGCACAGGTCGAGCCACGCGACGGTGTCCGGCGCGCCGGTCACCGACACCAGCGGCAGGAGCGCCTCCACCGGGTTGAACCCCAGCTCACGGTCATAGCCGTTGACCCCGGCGAGGGCGCGCTCGCGGTTCATCGCGGAGTTGGCCACCACTGCCGAGCCGGCGAGCGTGTCGTCATCGAGCAGGGTCACCGAGCCATGATCGCAACCAGGACCCGCGAAGCCAACACCGTTCCGCCCTTCCAGCACCCCTCGCCCGCCGTCCGGTCTCGTCCTGTGGGACGACTCCCCCCCCGCCATTGCCTTGTGACCCGCTTGCGGCGGCGGATCAGCCCTGCCCGTGCCAGATGTTCCGCATCCCGCCCGCCGTCCCGCACCATGGGACACCCCGGCCCGCACGACGGCACCGAAGTGATCACCAGCGATGCCTGCGCGCCGCCGAGCCGCCCGCCGCCGCCGGTGGCGGCGGGCGGCGGGCGGGGAGATCAGCGCCTGCCGCCGTGGTCGTCGCCCACGTCGTGACCCGGGCCGTCGTCGGAGCCGTGACCGCCGCTGCCGTGGTCGTCGCCCACGTCGTGGCCGGGGCCGTCGTCCGAGCCGCCGCGCCCGCTGCCGCCGTGACCGGACCGGCCGCTGCCGGATCCGCTGCCGGATCCGCTGCCCGAGCCGCTGTTGCCCGAGCCGCCGGTACGGTTGCCGCCGTGGTCGTCGGCGGACGGGGAGGCCGAGGCCGTCGGGTTGCCGCCGTGGTCGTCCGTCGAGGCGGAGGCCGACGGGGACATGGTCGGGTCGTCGCTGGACGGCGACGCCGAGGGGTCACCGCCGTGGTCGTCCGCGGACGCCGACGCGGACGGGCTGTCCGAAGTGGACACCCGGGCCGGGCGGTCGTCGCCCGAGGGGCCGGACGCGGCGAGCGCCGTGCCGCCGGCGGCCAGGGCAACCGTCACGGTCGCTGCGATGATGAGGACCTTGCGCATGTCGTACACCTCCGTGGTTGTGCTGCGTTTGCAACAACCACGTTCCCGGGCGCGGCGATATCGGGGCGCTGTGGCAACCCTAAGGTTCGGTTAACGCGCTCAGCGTGACCGTGACCCGGGCGCCGCCGAGCGGTGAGCGGTCCACCGTGAGGGTGCCGCCGGCCGTACGCCGGGCGATGTCCAGGCCGAGTCCCGTGGAGCCGGCCCCGCTCACGCCACGGGCACCGGCGGCCGGGTCGAAGCCGGGACCGGCGTCCTGCACGGTGAGGACCCGGTGGCCGTCGAGCGTCACGGCGACCGCGACGCCCTCGTCGGTGTGCGCGAAGACGTTGCCCAGCAGGGCGTCGACGCACGCGGCGAGGTCGGCGGCGGAGACCGCCACGGGCAGCGGGCCGTCCGGCAGGTCCGTCGTGACCGGGCGGCCCTGGTCCTCGGCGAGCACCGTCCAGAAGCGGACCCGCTCGGCGACGACCTCGGTCGCGTCGCAGGCCGGCACGTCCCGCTCGCGGCGGGCGTCCTCGATGACGGCGGTGACCGCCAGGTCCAGGGCGGCGACGTGCGCGAGGATCCGGTCCGCGTCGGCCTCGTCGCGCAGGCCCTCGGCGTCCAGGCGCAGCGCGGTCATCGGGGTCCGCATGCGGTGCGACAGGTCGGCGACGCGTTCGCGTTCGGAGCGCAGGAGGTCGCGGATGCGGGCGGCGAGCTGGTTGAGGGCCGCGGCGACCGCCCGCACCTCCGGCGGCCCGGCCGTGGCCGGCGCCCGGCGGTCGAGGTCACCGCCGGCCAGCGCGTCGGAGACCGCGGCGAGGGTGCGGATCGGGCGGACGACCATGACGGCGAGCCGGTCCGCGACGGCGACGCCGACGGCGAGCAGGACGACACCGAGCAGTGTGAGCACCAGCCACGCGCGGGCAACGCCCTTGCGCAGCTCGGCCCGCGGCACGAAGACGCGGATGACGGCCGTCCCCTGCGGCAGGCCCTGCACGGCGACGAGCACCTCCCGGCCGTCCGGGTGCTCGACGGAGAAGGTGCCGGACCGGGCCGCGAGCGACACCCCGGGGGTCCTGCCGGCGGCCGGGCCGACGACGGCACCGTCAGGGAGGTACACCGTGACCGGGCGGGACACGTCGACGTTGACCTGCTCGACGGCGAGACGCAGCGACTGCGGGTCGGCGGTGGCGACGAGGACGCCGAGGGACTGCGCCTGCGTCATGGCGGCCGACACGGCCCGGTCCGCGGCGACGCCACGCAGCAGCAGCGCGAGGGGCACGAGGAACGCGAGCAGCACCAGCGTCATCGCCGCCGCGACCAGCAGCGCCAGCCGCCACCTCATCGCTGCAGCCCGAACTTGACGCCGACGCGGCGGACGGTGTGCAGGCGGCGCGGCTCCTGCGCGGTCTCCCCCAGCTTGCGGCGCAGCCACGACAGGTGCACGTCGACGGTCTTGTCCGCCGTCGTGTACGGCACCTGCCACACCTCGGTCAGCAGCTCCCGCTTGCCGACGACCTCACCGGCGCGGGAGACCAGGTGGTACAGCAGGTCGAACTCGCGCGGCGTGAGGTCCAGCGGCCCGCCGTCGAGGGTCGCGGTCCTGGCCCGCGGGTCGATGCGGACCCCGTCGACGTCGAGCGCCGGATCTCGTTCGGGTGCGGACGGTCCACCGTCGGCGCGGCGCAGCACCGCGCGGATGCGGGCGTCGATCTGTTCGGCGCCGTACGGCTTGACGACGTAGTCGTCGGCGCCGGCGTCCAGGGCGCGGACCATCTCGCCCTCGGTGCGTCTCGCGGTGACGACGATGATGGGCACGCGGCTCACGGCGCGCAGCATCCGCAGCACCTCCCGGCCGTCCAGGTCGGGCAGGCCGAGGTCGAGCAGGACGACGTCGGGCGCCTCGGCGACGGCGAGCTTGAGCCCGTCCATGGCGGTCGCGGCGGGCACGACGACGTGCCCGCGCCCGGTCAGCGCGCGCACGATGCCCGTCCGGATGGTCCCGTCGTCCTCCACGATCAGCACCTTCGCCATAGCCCGAGGTTAACCATGCCTTAGCGATCGGCGGTGGATAGTGGTGTACATGTCGACGACGTTGCTCCGCCGGTGGGTCCTCGCGGGTGGCGCCTGGCTGCTGACCGTCGCCCTGGCCACGGCCCTGGCGACGGGCGCGGTCGGGTCGATGCGGCAGGGCATCTTCGGCACGTCGGACGCACCGTACAGCGAGGCGGACGTCGACGCGCTGCTGGCCGCGGCGTCCGCCGCCCCCGTGCCGCCGTCCACGTCCCCGGGTTCCGCCGCGCCGTCCACGCCGTCCGCACCGCCCTCGTCGGCGGGGCAGGGCGGGGTCGTGCGGGCCCTGACGACCCCGGGCGGGACGATCGTCGCGGTGTGCGAGGCGGGCCTGGTGACGCTGCGGTCGTGGACGCCGGGCTCCGGGTTCGAGAGCGACCACGTGGAGCGGGGTCCGGCGGCGGTCGCGTCGCTGCGGTTCAAGGCCCGCAGCGGCGGCGCCGACGTCCGCGCCCAGGTCACCTGCGCCGGCACCGAGCCCAACCTCACCGTCACCGGCGACGACTGAGCGCCCCGCCCACGCCCCGGTCCCGCTGACGGTTCACGCCGGACAGCACGGCATCATGCGGCGGACGGACGGACGGACGGCGTTCCGGCGTGTGAAGGCGAAGGCCGAGCGGGCGCCCCCGGTCACGGCCGGAAGGCGTCGGCGAGGGCTCTGGCCGGTGGGGTGAGCGAGCCGTGCACGAGCTCCGTCCGATGGACGAGCCGGGGCACGGAGACCGGGACGCCGACGACGCCCGGATGGGTCAACGGGCCGGGCAGCAGCACCAGGCCCGCGCCGGCCGCGACCAGCTCCAGCAGGCCGCCGGTGTCGGTGCCCGGATAGGCGAACCCGTCGCGGAAGCCGCCGCTGTGGGCGAGGGCCCGCAGTTGCGGCAGCGGCGTGGCGACGTCGGGGGCGTCGATCCACGTCGCGTCGGCGAGCTCTGCAAGCCCGATGCGGCGGCGACCGGCGAGGGGATGACCCACCGGGAACACCGCCACGGCGGTGGACTCGGCCAGGACCGACGACACCAGCTGACCCGCGTCGGGCAGCGGCAACGGGTCGCTGGGCGCGGTCACGCCGTCGACGAGCCCGACGTCGAGCGTGCCGGTCGCGACCCCGGTGGCCACCGCGTCGCGCCCGGCGACCAGCAGCGTGAACCGGACGCGGGGCATGGCCCGCTGCACCGAGGCCAGCACCGCCGCGGCGCGGGCGCTGCCGGCGCACGGGGTCGCGCCGAGCACGACGGTCGCGGCGGGCTCCCCCGCCAGCCGGGCCACGTCGGCGCGGGCCGCGCTCAGCCGCAGCAGGATCGGACCGGCGTGCTCGAGCAGCCGCGCGCCCGCGTCGGTCGGCGCGACGGGACGCCGGTGCAGCAGCGCGGTGCCCAGGTCGGACTCCAGCGCGGCGATCTGCTGCGACACGGCGGACTGCGTGTAGCCCAGCTCCCGTGCGGCCTCGGAGAACGAGCCCGAGCCCGCGACGGCGACGAACGTGCGCAGCAGGTGCGGGTCCACGACATCAGTATCGCTTATCGCGGTACGCACATCAGTTGTTGGACTGATGCCCTCCTCCAGGAGGAGAGTGAAACGCATGGCACCGACCCGCACCGCCCGTGTCGCCCTCGTCGGCGACCGCTCTCCGCACGTGCGTTCCCACACCAGGATTCCCGGGCTCCTCGAGGTGCTGCGCGCACAGCACGGGATCGGCGTCGACGCGTACTGGATCCCGACCTCCGACGCCGAGGCGACGGACCTCGCCGGGTTCGACGGGATCTGGCTGCTGCCGGGGAGCCCGTATCTCAGCGAGGCGGGCGCCCTGCACGCGGTGCGGGTCGCCCGTGAGCACGGCATCGCGTTCCTCGGCACGTGCGGCGGCTTCCAGCATCTGCTGCTGGAGTTCGCCCGCACCGTCTGCGGCATCGCCGACGTCCACCACGGCGAGTCCGACCCCGGCGCCTCACCGCAGCTGATCGTGCCCCTGGCGTGCTCACTCGTCGGCCACGAGGGCGCGGTCCACCTGACCCCCGGCTCCCTCGCCGAACGCGTCTTCGGCGTGGAGCGGTCCGTCGAGCGCTATCACTGCGCGTACGGGCTGGACCACAGCTACCTGCCGGAGCTCACCAGGCACGGGCTGCGCTTCACCGGCTTCGACGACAGCGGCGAGGTCAGGGTCGCCGAGCTGGACGGCCACCCGTTCCTGATGGGCACCCTGTTCCAGCCGGAACTCGCCGGCGACGGCTCCCGCTGCCACGTCGTCATCCGCGCCTTCGCCGAGGCCGCCGTGTCCGTCGCCGCCCACCGACCCGTACGCACGCCGGCGCGCTGACCCGGCGCCTGGCGTCCGGCTGGCACCGCTGCCGTTCAGGCGTCCGGCGGCGGTGGCGTCTCAGCTGAGGTCGGCGACGACGGCGAAATGGTCCGACGGCCAGACGCCGTCGCGCGGCTCGGTGCCGGCCAGGTGGACGCCCTGGACGACGCCGCGCCCGCCGCCCCGCAGCCCGGCCAGCACGTAGTCGATCCTGGCGCTCGGAGCGCCGTGCTCAGCGGCGTGCGGGTTGCGGCGGTCCCAGGTCCAGCCGGGTTCGCCGCCGCCGGTGTACCGCCACGCGTCGACCATCACGAGTCCGGGCACGACCGGCGCGGTCAGGTGGCCGCCGGCGCGGCGCATCTCGTCGGAGTCCGGCTCGGCGTTGAAGTCGCCGGTGAGCACCGGCGGGTGACCGTCGGCGCGGTGCGCGGCGACGAACGGCATGAGCCGCTCGACCTGCGCGCAACGGTCCGCCGAACCGTCCGGCTTCGAGTCCAGATGGGTGGTGAACACGGGCACCGGCCCGCCGGGCGCGTCGACCCGGGCGTGCAGCACAGTGCGGCCCTCACCGCCGAGGTCGCCGATCGCGGTCGCGGCGATCGCCCACCGGCTGAGCACCGCGTTGCCGACGTCGACGCCCGTGTCGCCGATGCGGTCGTGCCAGCGCCGCGGCGCCGGCGACGGACTGTACGCCCAGTGCATGCCCAGCTCCCGCGCCAGCACCTCGACCTGATGCTCGCCGCCGTGGACCGCCCAGGCCTCCTGCAGGCAGCACACGTCGGGCTCCTCGGCCCGCAGCGTCGCGAGGATCGCACCGTGCCGGGCCCGCCAGTCGCCGAACCGCCACCAGACGTTCCAGGTCATGATCCGCACCGGGCCGATCGTAGATCAGTGCCGGCCGATCGGAACGGAACCGTCGACGCCCAGCGCAGCGGCGTGTCCTCACCGCAGGGCGGCGATGACCGGCAGGAGTGCGGCGGGGTCTTCGACGTGGGCGTTGTGGCCGAGGCCGGGGAGGTCGACGGGCTCCCGGACCAGCGCGGCGAGCTGTTCCCGGCTGACCATCCGGTCGTGCTCCCCGCGGGCGAGGACGACCGGGACCGGCGCGGCGGCGAGGAGGGCGGCGACGCCGGGCTCGCCGACGGCGAACGTCCGCGGGTCGTGCGTGCTCCGCCAGCCGTCGCCGTCCCGGACGACCGCCGCGCCGGGCGCGTCGTCCTTGAGACCGACGAGCCCTGCGACCCGCTGGAAGCGGGTTGCGGCCTCCTCGCGGGTCGGGTGGATGATCGGCGGCTTCCGGGCGACCGCGGCCGCGCGGCCGAGCTCGTCCCGGGTCCAGGCGACCTTGACGCCGAGCCCGACGACGGCACGCACGCCGGGCAGCTGGGCCAGGTGCAGGCCGACCACCCCGCCGAACGAGTGCCCGACGACGACGGTCCCGCGCGGGTCGACCAGCGGGGCGACGGCGTCGGCGACCCCGGCGAACGTGTACCCGTCCAGCCACGCCGAACCACCGTGCCCCGGCAGGTCGGGTGCCACCCACGCGCAGTCGAGGAGCGCGGTCAGGTCGTCCCACACGTCGGCGGTGGCGCCGAGGCCGTGCAGGAGGAGCACCGCCGGGGTGCCGGAGCCGCCACGGAGCACGCGAAGTTCGGTCACCCCGACAGCATCCCGCACGGAAGCGCCGCCGTGGGTGACCCGCCACCCGCCCGCCGGGTGAACGGGTGGCCGGGGCAGGCGATCCGGGTCCACAGCCGCACGGGGTGCCGCGCCATTGCGAACGCGACAGACCCGCACGGGGTGCCCGGCGGCGGGCGTCCACATCGGACCGTCCGGGGATCATGCGTCGAGGAACGGCCCGGCGTGGTCGAAGCTGGCCGCCGCGGGTGCGGCGGCCACCAGGGGCCAGACGATGCGCTTGACCTTCTACATCCCGCCGGACACGCACGCCGGCGGAGGGTTCACCGCATGGTGGCGTACGCGAGGAGGCGCGGTGCCGTGCTGCCCTCCCACGTGGCGGTGAGGGTCGGCGCGGAAGGCGCGACGTCCGGGTCGTCCTGGAGGACCCTGAACACGGTCAGGTCCAGCACGTCGGTTGCGATGACGGACGGGTCCCCGTCATCCACGCGGACGACGCCGGTGACGGCGGCGGCCGGTGAGGAGGAACCGGAGGCGGTGGTCTGCACGTCGCTGGGGCGGGACCGGCGGACGCCGTCGACCTCGAACTCCTCCACCGCCTGGGCGGCGCCGGTCAGGATCGTGTGGGCGAGCGTGGCGGCGTAGACGGGGTCGCCGGTCGCGTCGTACACCCACCGGCGGCCGAGGACCGAGTGCTCGGTCGTGCCGACGAGCCACCGGTCGGCGCCGTCGAGCGGGGCGCCGCGGTAGGTGAGCGGGATCTGCAGGACCGGCCCGTCGCCGGCCCGCACGAGCATCGTCTCGACGCCGACCTCGCCGGCGGGGTCGTCGAACCGGAACGCGCCGACCTTCGCCAGGACGGGGTCCGCCGGTCCGGTGTACCAGACCCGGCCCGGCAGCCACGCGGTGAGCAGTTCGAGCTTGCTGGGCGTCAGGTCCGCCCGGTGCAACAGCGCCATGATCGCATGCTACCGACGGCCCGTCCGAAGAAAGGCGGGCGCACCACGGCAGCGGGCCGGGTCAGCCCGCAGACGAAGGCGACGGCGGCGAAGACGGCGACGGCGACGGCGAGATGGCGCAGTCGTCGCCGATGTCCAGGGTGTGGTCGGGCTTCAGGTAGGCGTCGAGGTCCTCCGTGTCGGCCGGGCCCCGCACGTCGGCGGCGCTCTCCTTGAACGGCGCCAGCATCCCCTTGCGCGCGGCGGCGCAGTCGATCCAGGCCAGGTACCCGTCGCTGTGCCCGACCCACATCCCCTTGTCGCCGGCCCTGAGGCGGGCCGTGGCGGGGAAGTCCCAGCGGACCTCGTCGTGCGCGGCGGCGAGGGGATGGCCGGGGTTGCCGGTGAAGGCGTAGACCCAGACGAAGTTCGTGGTGATCTGCAGCGTCTGCAGGCCGTCGACGGACACGGACGCGAACGTGACCCGCCCGCTGACCCGCACCTCCTCGGCCGCGTCGAGGCGGGCGGACGGGTCGATCCAGGTGGCGAGGGTACTGAACGTGCTGCGGTCGAACCAGGGCCTGATGTTGGACGCCGAGTTGGGGGCGAGCAGCGCCAGGAACGGGGCGGGGTCGTGGCCGGTGAGCATCCGCTGGTCGAGGCGGGCGGCGACGAGCGCCGTGCGGACCTGTCGCAGCGCCGCGTCGACCTGCGCGGCGGTGAACCCGGTGACCGCGGTCGCCGCCGGCAGGGTGATGCCGGCCTCACCCTTCGGGTAGGTCGCGGCGGCGGTGCCCTCGAAGGGGTCGGTGGGCGCGGCGCTCGCCGTCGTGGTGACGGTGACGCCCGACGGCACCGCCTGCGTGGCATAAACGGCGGCGGAGTCGGTGTCCGCAGAGGCGGAGCCCGGCAGGTGGGTGCGGATCGCCGGCAGCGCGGCGGCGAGCAGGACCACGGCGACGGCGGCGCTGAGGAACCAGGCGACGGTCCGCGCCCGCTCGGAGCGGAACCGGAACGCCAGGCCGAGCCGGCGTCGCCGCTCCGCCCGTTTCGCCCTCCGCTCGGCCTCTTTGGCCCAGTCTTCCATGCCGTCGAAGGGGTCGCTCATCATCTGCTCCGGGCCGAGGGGTGGCGGCACAGTATGCACGACACCCCACATCGGCGATGCCCCCGGCAAAGACCAGGATCAGGCGAGGGCGAGCAGCCCGCGGTCGTGGCCGGGCGGCGCGATGACGGCGAGCCCGGCGGGCGGGACCGCCGAGGTGGGGACGGAGACGCTCGGCAGCCCGTAGGCGCTGGCCGGCACCGAGCACCGCAGCGTGTCCCGCCGCCACGTGTCGCGCGCGGTGAGGCTCAGGTCGCGCGGGTGGCCGGGCCCGCCGGCCGGCAGGACCAGCCACGCGTCGCGGTCGGCGAGCTGGTCGAGCAGCTGCGCCCGCAGCCCGGCGATGAGCGAGCGGGCGGCGGCCTCCTCGTCGGCGGTGACGGCCGCGCCGAAGCGGAAGCGGTCCTCGACGTCGACGCCGAGCGCGCGGGGGTGCGCGGCGATCCAGGCGCCGTGCGCCCGCCACGCCTCGGCGGCCTGCACCCGGCGGAACGCCAGCAGCAGCGGGTCGGGATCGTCCCAGGTGGACAGTGTGACGGTCGAGACCGGCAGGCCGAACTGGGAGGCGTCGACGCCGTCGACGGTGAGCAGCCGCGCCGGCGGGTCCGACGGGCCGTCGGGCAGCAGCACGGAGCCGACGAGGGTCAGGTTCGCGGCGGTGGCGGTGATCCAGCCGACGGTGTCGAACGACGGCGCGAGCGGCAGCACGCCGTCGGTGGGCACGGCGCCGTGGGTGGGGCGCAGCCCGAACAGGCCGCAGCACGACGCGGGGACCCGGATCGAGCCGCCGGTGTCGGTGCCGAGGCCGATGTCGGCGTGGCCGGTCGCGACCGCGGACGCGGGGCCGCTGGAGGAGCCGCCGGTGACGAGCTCCGGCGCGGCCGGGTTGGGCGGCGCACCATAGTGGACGTTCGTGCCCGAGAGCGAGTAGGCGAGCTCGTCGGTGTGCACGATCCCCTGGACGACCGCGCCGGCGGCGCGCAGCCGGGCGACGGCCGGGGCGTCCTCGGCGGCGGGCAGGGCGGACGCGAGCCAGGTGGGGTTGCCGCCGCCGACGGCGAAGCCGGTGACCTGGAACAGGTCCTTGACCGCGAGCCGCAGGCCGTCGAGCGGGCCGTGGCCGGTCGCCGGGGCGAGGGGCATCCCCTTCACCCGCCACACCGAGGGATCCGCGGTCATCCGTCGCCTCCTGCGTCCCGGCAGGCCGCCGCGACGCCGCGGCGGACCGTGATGAGCCTAGCGCCGAATCCGCGGGGCCGTCACCAGTCCGGCGGGCCGAGCCATGTCGCTTTGGCGAGGGCGTTCTGCCCGGCCGAGTTCGGGTGGAAGAAGTCCTGCGCGACGACCATGTCGAGGGTGAAGGCGACCCGGTGCGCGGCGCCGCCGTCGTCCTTGCACCGTGCGCCGTAGGCCTTGCAGGCGGCGGTGAGCTGGCTGTTGTACGCATCGACCCGCGTCCCGAACGCCTTGCGGCGGGCCACGTCGGCGGCCGCCGTGGAGGTGGGCGCGGCGAGCAGCGCCTGGCAGATCCCGAGCGACCAGGCCTTCACCGCGACCTGGCTGGTGTGCCCGACCTCCCACAGCCGGTTGACGTCGGGGATGCTGACGACCAGGACGCGGGCCTGCGGCAGGCCCGCCTTCAGCACGGCGAGGGCGTCGTCGACCTGGCGGCGGAACGTGTCGACGGGGGTCATCGCGTCGAGGGTGGGCCGGCAGGCGTCGTTGGCGCCGATGAGGATCGTGACGTAGGCGGCCTTCGCGGTGACCGCGGTGCGGGCCTGCGCGGCGAGCGCGTCGGCCCGGGCGCTGCCCTGGGCGGAGTTGACCCCGCGGAGGCCCGGGCTGGTCCCGCGCAGCCGCCGGTAGTGGCTGTCGACGCGGGTGCCGTCGCCGGTCGACCACGAGTTGCGCGGGCACGGCGACGGCGCGAGGCAGGAGGCGAACGCGGTGGTGAGCGAGTCGCCGAGGGCGACCATGGTCGTGGTCGTGCCGCCGGACGGGGCCGGGTCCGCGGTGGCGCCGCCCTCACACGCAAGGGCGAGGGCCGCGAGGGCGGCCAGCCCGAACACCCAAAGTCGCGTAACGATCAGCACATAGTAGCGTGCAGCCGCTTCAGCAGCGACATCTCGAGCTCTTCGGGAAGCTTGAAGAACCCGTCCCCGGTGAGCAGCCGGTGGTCGTCGTTCGGCCGGTAGGACATGGGCACCAGCACCCCGTCGCGCACCTCGACGCTGCCGATGACGTCGTGCGCCGGGACGTCGCCGGAGGGGTCCGGGGTGCGGGCGTCGAGGACGTCGACCCAGCCGTGCTCACCGACCACGGAGGCCTGCTCGCGGATGCCCGGCACGACGAAGATGTCGTCGGCGATCATCTCGTGCAGGAAGCGCACGAACGCCGGGTTCTCCTCGAAGTGGTCCGGCTGCATCGCGGCCGGCCCGCCGACGCCGACGGCGAGGAGCCCGACGACCGCCTCCGGCGCCAGCCCGTATTCGGCGACCTCGTCCGGCTCCAGCGGCGACACCAGGTGCCGCAGGACGGAGCCGACGACCATCTCGTAGATGTAGAACTCAGCGGTCCCCACGGAGCTTCCCGTAGACGAGGACGTCCCGCCAGGCGCCGTCGCGGAACTCCGCGGAGCGCAGGATGCCCTCGCTGAGGAACCCGACCTTCTCCAGGGCCTTCTGCTCCGGGATGTTCTCCGGCTGGGTCCGGGCCTCGATCCGCGGCGCGGCACTGTTGGCGAACAGATAGTCGCACAGCAGCGTCTGCGCGCGCCAGCCGACGCCGCGGCCACGCCACTCCGGCAGCAGGATGATGCCGATGCTCCAGTACCGCGACCAGCCGGTGCCGCACGCCTCCCAGCTGACGTAGCCGGCGGCGGTCTCGTCGGCCTCGACCATCAGCCGGCCGTCGTGGTCGCCGAGGAAGCCGTCCTCGGCGAACCGCCGGGCCGGGCCCGTCGGCTCGCGGTAGCCGGACCACGCGGGGCCGGCCAGGCCGGGCTCCGTCACGAACCGGCGGAACATTCCCAGATCGCTCTCGACCACCGGTCGCAGCCGCACCCAGGTCTTATTCAACTCGCCTCACCTCGCTCACGCCGGCCGCCTGCGCGCGACGCGCAAGATCGCCCGCCATCCTCGCCGATGATCGGGCCGGCCGCCATCCGACCAAGAGCCGACAAAACACCGACGGCCGGGAAGGGCAACCGCCGATAGATCGGCCACGCTACCGTCTGGGGCCATGCCCGTCGATGCCTTCGCTCACACGTTCGCCGTGGCCGCCGCGCCGGCCAGGGTCTACGCGCACCTGGCCGACCCGCGGTCCTACGTGGGCCTGTCGCCGCTCGTCGTCGCCGTCCGCGACGTCCGCACCGACGGCGACCGGGTCACCTACGTGGCCCTCGAACGCTTCCGCTTCTGGACCAACCCGATCCGGGTGACGATGACGCTCGACCCGGACGCGCGCACCGTGACCAGCGAGGTCGTCTCGCCCGGCCGGGTGCGCCTGCGGGCCGTGGTGACCCTGGTCCCGAGGGATCAGGGCACGGAGGTGACCGAGTCCGTCACCGTCGACTCGCCGTCGTTGCTGCGCCGGTACGTGCTGCGGACCGCGAGATCCGTGCAGCTGCACAGGGCCGCCGAGCTCACCCGCCGGATGGCCTAACGGGTCAGGTGCGCCGCCACGTGCTCGCGGATCAGGGCGAACGACCGGGCGCGGGCGTCGATGTCGTACACCATGCAGGTCAGCATCAGCTCGTCGGCCTGCGTGCGGTCCAGCAGCTCGGTCAGCTGCGCCCGGACGGTCGACGGGGACCCGAGGGCCTGGCCGTCGCGCCGGTCGAGGATGAACTCGCGTTCCCGTTCGCTGTACGGATACGCCGCCGCCTCCTCGGGCGTGGCCATCGCCTCGGGCCGGCCGGACCGCAGCCGCAGGAACGACAGCTGGCTCGGCCCGGCGAGGAACTCGGCCTCCTCGTCGGTCGGGGCGGCGACGGCGCTGACGGCGACCATCGCGTAGGGCGCGTCGAGCCACTGCGACGGCCGGAAGCTGTCGCGGTAGAGCTTCAGGGCCGGCAGCGTGTTGGCGCTGGAGAAGTGGTGGGCGAAGGAGAACGGCAGGCCGAGCAGCCCGGCGAGCTGGGCGCTGAAGCCGCTGGAGCCGAGCAGCCACACGTCGGGCTTGTCGCCGCGCCCCGGTGAGGCGAGGATCCGCTGCTGCGCGTCGTCGCCGGTGAAGTAGGCGATGAGGTCCTGCAGCTCCTCGGGGAAGTTCTCCGCGGACAGCCCGTCCATGGTGCGGCGCAGCGCGAGCGCCGTGTACTGGTCGGTGCCGGGCGCCCGCCCGATGCCGAGGTCGATCCGGCCGGGGTGCAGCGCCTCCAGGGTGCCGAACTGCTCGGCGACGACGAGCGGCGCGTGGTTGGGCAGCATGACGCCGCCGGACCCGACGCGGATCGTGGAGGTGGCGGCGGCCAGGTGGGCGAGGAGCACCGCGGGTGAGGAGCTCGCGATCGCCGGCATGTTGTGGTGCTCGGCGACCCAGAACCTGCGGTATCCGAGGGCTTCGACGCGTCTGGCCAGCTCCGTCGTGTTGCGCAGGGCGTCGCCGGCGGACGCGTGGGCGGCTCGGGGCGCGACGTCAAGGACGGAAAGCGGAATCTCGGTCACAAACCATGGTCAACAGCGACGGCCGCCGGGATGTTCCCGGCGGCCGTCAGATGTGGCGGGGATCAGACGCGGCAGGGGTTGCCGGTCGGGTTGGCGGCGCTGCCGTGGATGTCGGCGTGCGCCTCGCTGATGACCACGTCGGTCAGCAGGGTGTCGAGGACGACGGCCTGCTGGGTGACGCTGGTGGCGGTGGTGGTGGTCGCGTTGAGCTTGAGCGAGCCGACCACCAGCGGCACGGTGAGCGGCGCGCTGCCGACCGTCACCGCTATCCCGTTGATCTTCAGGTACGAGATGTTCGACGAGCCGGACAGCACCGGGGCGAGCCCGCCCGGGCCGGTCGCGCAGGTCGCCTTCGCGGTGGCCTGGATCACGCCGAGCTCGATCGTCACCGGGGCGACCCCGCCGACGGTGATCTTCACCTGCTCCACCTTGGCGGTCGCGGTGCCGTTGTCACCGGCCGCCGGCGTGGTGTTGAGGTTGTCCGGGGTCAGCGCGGTGTTCGCGTCGAGCGTCTTCGTCTCGACCTTGATCAGGCCCGAGTTGAGGGTGAGCTGGGCGAGGACCTTGCTGTCGTCGGCGCAGGGGACGTTGGCCGGGTTCGCCGCGGGCGAGGACAGCGGGCCGACCCGCAGCACCTGGGCCGTGCAGGAGAACGTGCCGTTGCGGTCGGCGTCGACGATCGTGCCGAGGCCGGTGCCGTCGGCGATCGCCGCGCCGCTGGGCGCGGACAGGTTGACGGTGAAGGTCTCGTCGAGCTCGTCGACCGCGTCGTCGATGATCGGCACCGTGACCTGCCTGCTGGTCTGGCCCGGCGGGAAGGTGACCGTGCCGGAGCTCGCGGCGTAGTCGGCGCCGGCGGCGGCGCTGCCGTCGGCCGTCGCGTAGTTCACGCCGACCGGGGCGGTCGAGGCGGCGGAGAGCGAGACGGTGAAGGTCGCGTTGCCCGCGTTCTCGTTGACCACGACGTCGTCGATCGAGATGCCGATGACCTTGACGGACAGGGTCTGGACGAAGGCGGCGCCCTGGCTGACCCCGTCGACCTTGAAGTCGGCCTTGCACGTGTACGTGCCGGGCGCGGCCGTGCCGGCGACGGCGACGTGCTCGGTGAAGTCGGCGGTCGCGCCGCTGTCGACGGTCCTCTCGGCGGGCGCGAAGGTCACCGTCAGGGCGGCGGCGCAGTCGAAGACCACGGGAGCGACCTTGACCTGGATCGCCTGGATGCCGGCGAGGATCGCGGCGCTCACCTCGCCGGCGGGCACGTCGGGAAGGTAGACGCCGCCGGTGCCGGAGGTGATCGCCTCGGCCTGCCCGCCGGTGTTCATCGCGCCGACGTCGACGGCGACGACCCGGATGTGCGCGGCGTTGAGCTTGGCGACGGTGTCGGCGAGGTTGTGCCCGAGGCTCGGGTCGTGCGACGGGGCGTCACCGAACATCACGATGATGCGGGTGCCGCCGTCGCGGAAGGTCACGGCGCCGTCGGCGAGGTTGTAGAGCGCGTTGAGGCTGTCCTCGGGGAAGTCACCGCCGCCGCTCGCGGTCCACAGGTCGATGCCGGCCTGGACGGCGGCCTGGTCGGCGGTGATGTTCTGGTGGACCGCGAAGGGGGTCGCGTCGTCGACGTCCGTGTACTCCGCGACCCCGAACTGCGCGGCCGGCTGCGCCGCGGCGATCTGGCTCATCACGGACGCGGCGTTGGTGCGCACGTCGGTGATCGGCCCGGTCATGCTGCCCGTGGTGTCGGCGAGGAAGACGATGTCCGGCTTCGGCGGCACCGGCGCCGTCTCGACGTGCTTGGCGATGTCGGCCGACTGGCCGGGTCCCAGGGTCAGGCTGACGCTGGGCGGAGTGACACCTGGAGCGGCCTGCGCGGCGGTCGCCGCCGAGAAGACGGTCACCGCCCCTGCGGTCAGCACCAGGCTGAGTAATGACGCGAGTTTCACGTGCTTCCTCCTCTGAACGGCGTATTGCCGAGGAGAAGCAAACAATGACGGTGTCCACCCGGGACAGGACTTGCAGAGGGCGCCGGGGTCGTATACGCAGCGCTCACCGTCGCCGACGAATTCACTCCTGTGAGTGCGGCCGGAGCGCGATTCACATTCAATTCAGTCCACCGCCCGGGTGGCGCCCGCTGTATGAATGTTTACACCGCCCGGAATTGCGGCGCGGCCCCTGCGGACAAACGGTGTCCCTCGACGGGTTACGGTCGTGAGAGGGGGTACTACCAGGAGGGCAGCATCATGGCCGGGAAACCGCAGCTGACCGCGGCGCGGTCCGTCGCGCTCGTCAAGGACTCCTCCGGGGCGCCCGCCGTGAACCTCGCCAAGGTCCGCGAGTCCGGGCACGTCGACCTCGCCAAGCGCGCCGACAAGGCCGGCCTGGCGCTGAGCAGGCGGGGTCTCGGCGGCATCCGCGCCCAGGCGATGCTGGTGCTCGACCACTCCGGCTCGATGCGCCCCGACTACAAGAACGGGGCGGTGCAGACCCTGGTCGAGCGCGCCCTGGGCTTCGCGCTGCAGATCGACATCGACGGCACCGTCCCGGTGATCCCGTTCGACACGAAGGTCCTGCCGGTCGTGCCCGTGACCGTCGACAACTACAGCGGCGTCGTCGACCGCGAGATCCACCAGGGCTGGATGGGCACCACCAACCTCGCCGACGCCCTCGCGGCCGTCCTCGCGGAGGCGGAGACGACGACCGCGCCGATCTTCTGCATCGTCGTCGCCGACGGCGGCCCCGACAGCCGGCGGGCCACCACGAAGGTCGTGTGCGAGCTGTCCCGCTACCCGGTGTTCCTGAAGCTCCTGGCCGTCAAGCCCGTCGAGTACTTCCAGACACTCGACGACCTCGACGACACCAAGCGGCTCCTGGACAACGTCGACACGAAGTCGTCGACCGAGACCCTGGACCTGCTCACGTGCACCGACCTGCAGTTCGCGGAGGCGATGGCCGACGAATGGGACACCTGGGTCGAGGCGGCGACCGCCGCGGGCATCCTGACCTAGACCCGGGGGTCAGGACAGGCGCAGCCGCGCCGTGATCTCGTCGACGATCCGCTCGGGGGTGGCGTCGATCGACACCTCCGTGACGTCCTCGTCCGGCTGGGGCGGCTCCAGGGCGGCGAACTGGCTGTCGAGCATCTCCACGCGCATGAAGTGGCCGTGGCGGGCGGCGAGCCGTTGCGTGATCAGCTCGCGGGACCCGTTGAGGAAGACCAGCCGCACCTGCGGGCGGCCGTCGCGCAGCTGGTCGCGATACACCCGGCGCAGGCCGGAGCAGGTCACGACGCCAGGGGTGCCGGCGGCGGCGTGCTCGTCGACCCACGCGACGATGGCGGCGAGCCACGGCGCCCGGTCCTCGTCGGTCAGCGGCTCACCGGCGGCCATCTTCGCCACGTTGGCGGCCGGGTGGAAGTCGTCGGCCTCCGCGTACTTCCAGCCGAGCCGGCCGGCGAGCAGCTCCCCCACGGTGGTCTTGCCGGTGCCGGCGACACCCATCACGACGATCACTGGAGGCGGGGTGTCCGGCATGGCGATACCGTACCCGGGCGGCCGGACCTCCGCACGTGGCGGCGGGCCGGTCGCCCGGGTGCGGCTCAGGACGCCGCCATCGCCACCAGCGGCGGGAAGTGCCTGGCGATGAGCTGCTTCGCGACCGTGTCCGGGTCGCCGATGTCGCCGACGCGGTGCCGCTCGACGAGCCGGGCGTGCCCGGGCAGGCCGGTCCCCCGCTCCCGCAGCGTCCGCTGCATCTGCGTCTCGATGGCGCCCGGGTCGACGATCTCGACCGTGCAGGCGCGGCTCGCCGCCTCGCTGACGCAGCGCATGAACGCCTCCGCGCCCGCCTTCGTCGCGCAGTACGTCGCCCAGCCCGGATAGCTGCGGTGCGCCGCCGAGGAGGCGACGTAGACGATCCGCAGCCGCGGGGCCGGGTCGCCGGCGAAGGCGGCCAGGAAGGTGTTGGTGAGCAGGATCGGCGCGACCAGGTTGACCTGGACCGCGGCGAACACGTCCTCGGGGGCGAGCTCGCCGGCGAGGCCGATCGGCTCGACCGTCGCGGCGTTGTGCAGCAGCACCACCTCGTCCTCGGGGTGGGTCGCGCCGGCGAACGCGGCCAGCTCCGCCTCCGCCGGCAGGCTGACCGCCTCGGCGAGGTCGGTGGACCGCAGCCGCACCGACGCCGGGTGCCGCGCCGCGAGCGCCTGCTGCTCGGCGGGGAAGGACCTGGCCAGCCCGAGGACCCTGGCACCGTCGGCGTGCAGCGCGTGGAACAGGGCCGCGCCGAGCCCTCTGGAGGCGCCGGTCACGATGACCGAACGCATGCGGGAAACGTCCGCGGTTGCGGACATGACATCACTCCAACCGTGTCGAGGTGCCTGACAACAACGACGGGGGTGGGAGTTCGGTCTACGTGCGCCAGACCTGCAGCACGGAACGGTCGGGCGCGTGGTCCGTGCGGGCGCCCGGCGGTGGCTCGGCGAGGAGGACCGGCACCAGCTGGGCGAAGGTGCCCGCGGTCAGCTGGGCGAGGGCGTGGACCGTGACCTCGGGGGTCTCGACCTGCTCGCCCTCGGCGTGCAGCATGAGGGGCTGCTGCTGGTCGTCGTCGCCACCGGTCGACCACGAACCGTGGTCGTGATGGTCGGGCGCGAGCAGCTGATGGGTGACGCCGGCGTGGGAGGTGGGCGCGCCGATGGTCGCGCCGAACAGCATCGCCAGGACAAGGGCGAGGACGCCGACGACCCAGCCGGGCTTGCCCGCCCGCGTGAGTCCGTCCAAGTCCGCCCCCTCCCCGGTGATGCCCTCCGCAATCATGGCCCAACACCTCGCACATCGGAGTGTCGCGAATTTGCCAGCATCTGCGAAATTCAATTTCACCGATAGAGTGCCCGTGTGTCAGTACGAGCGGTTGTCGGGGCCGATCTGCCCTGGTTGCAAGAATTGCTCATCAATTCGTGGGGTGCGGTCCACGTCATCACGGGAGAAAACGGTCGGGACGCCGATCGGCTGCCCGGTCTGGTCGCCGAGGACGCGACGGGCGAGCGGGTGGGGCTGCTCACCTACGAGCTCGCCGCGACAGGGCTGGAAATCGTCACGCTCGACGTGACGCGTCCACATGCCGGGATCGGCACGGCGCTGCTGGACGCGGCGCGGTCGGTCGCCGCCGACGCGGGCCGCACCCGGTTGTGGCTGATCACCACCAGCGACAACCTCGAGGCGCTGCGCTTCTACCAGCGCCGCGGCATGCGCGTCCGGGACGTGCGCCCGGGCGCGGTGCAGCGGGCCCGCCTGCGCAAGCCGCAGATCGGCGAGGCCGGCGAGTCCGGCATCCCGCTGCGCGACGAGCTGGAGCTGGAGCTGTCCCTCGCGACCCCGGACGCGTGCGTGCGGCCCGGCACGCTCGCCGACGTGAAGCCGGTCCTGGGGCTGCTGGACGGCGCGACCCGCTGGCTGGCCGGGCTGGGGCGGACCGGGCAGTGGGGCACCGAGCCGCACTCGACGAACCCGCGGCGGCTGACCGCGATGATGCGGTGGGTCCCGCAGGGGCACCTGCACGTCGCCGAGATCGGCGGCGCCACGGTGGGTGCGGTCGTCGTCGGTGAGGCGCCGGAGAACATCCCGGTCGTCTACGAGCCGGAGCTGTACGTGAACCTGCTCGTCACCGACCGGGCGCGGCAGGGCCGGGGACTGGGCACGCTGTTGCTGGACCACGCCCGGGTCCTGGCGGTGCGGCGCGGGATCGGGCTGCTGCGCGTCGACTGCTACGCCGGCGACGACCGGGCGCTCGTCGGCTGGTACCGCCGGCAGGGCTTCACCCCGACGGAGACCTTCACGGTCCGGCTGGCCAGCGGCGCCGACTGGCCCGGCCAGGTCCTCGAGCAGCGCCTCTAACGCACGTCCCACAGCCACACGCCGCCGACCAGCCGGCCCGGCCCGAGCAGCGCGTCCAGCGTGCCCCGCTCGGCGGCGGCCCCGGCACCGTCCGGGGCGAGGACGATCGACGTGCGCCAGTAGGCGAGGTCGAGCCGGGCCTGCTCCCGGTCCGCGTCGGTGACGGGGGTGACCTGGCGCGAGCCGGTGGCGATGTTGATGAGCCGGTCGGTCGGGCGGGCCGGGGCGCCGACGGTCGCGTGGTTGCCCCGCACGCCGCCGGCCGGGCCGAGGAAGTAGCCGTGCGACATCCGCATGTCGGCGCCCGTCGCGGTGGCCCAGCTCATCGACGTCCAGTGCTCGAAGGTGGCGAGCGGCACGACCAGGACCGACTCCTCGGCCCGGACGTAGGAGCGCCACTGTCCCGAGGCGATGAACGACGGGACCGCCGGCCGGTCGATCACCTTGATGGGCACCGGCGCCGCCGGCACCAGCACCGCCGCGACGAGTCCGGCCTTCAGCACCCGGAGGCTCCCCGGCGCGTCGCCCGGGGCCGGCAGCCGGTCCAGGCCGATCGCGACGAGCGGCGCGACGGCCCACGTGGCCGCCTCGCCGAGCCGCGTCGGCAGCAGCGTGTCGAAGAGCGGAAGGTGGCTGAGGAGCGCGTAGGGGCCCGGGATGCCGGTGCCGCGGTTGTACAGCGTGAGCTCGGTGCCGAACGACAGCACGGCGAACACGGCGCCGGTGACGGCGACCGACCGCACGAGCGGCTCCCGCCACCGCCAGACGACGACGGCGGCGACCGCGATGACGAGCGGCCAGCCGAAGTAGCCGTGCTGCTCGGCGGAGAACCCGGGCTCCGGCTGGAACTCGCTGTAGCGCACCGCCACCGAGTTGCGCGAGAACGACGTGAGACCCAGCAGGTCCGTGTGGAAGGCGGTCATCTGCTTCTCGCCGCCGCGGTACGCGTTCGGGCCGAAGAACTGCCACCACAGCGGGTACGCCAGGACCACCGCCGTCGCGAGCAGCGTCACCCCGAGCCCGGCCAGCACGCTCGGCAGCCGCACCTCGCGGGGCCGCTGCGCCAGCCACAGCAGCCCGAACACCCCCGTGGCGAGGGCCGTGATGAACAGCGTCTCCTCGTTGATGAAGATCTGCCACACGACCAGCGCCGCGAGGATCAGCCCGCCGCGCACCGGCGCGTCGCGCAGCTTCACGACCCGCCACACGATGACGGGCACCAGGAACTGCGCGGTCAGGTTCGGGTGGAACGTCGCGTGGTTGGCCACGCTCGGCGCGAACGCGGCGACCAGCCCGCCCACCCAGGCGGCGCCCCGGCGCTCGACGACGTGCCGGGACAGCAGCCAGTACCAGGTGGCGCCGGTCGCGGCGAGGGTCAGCACGACCAGCAGGTCGAAGGCGATCCCCGGGCCGAACAGCAGCGTCACCGGCGACAGCGGCAGGCCCAGCCCCAGCATCGTCGTGTTGGCCATCCCGTTGACGCCGGCCGGGGCGTTGAGCCGGTCCAGCACGAACGGGTTCGAGGCGGTCCGCACGCACCGCGCCGCCCACGCCAGGAAGTATTCGGCGAGGACGCGGTCACCGGGTGTGTACGGCAGCCGCTGCCCCGGATGCGCGAGCAACCGTCCACAGAGGAGGAGGGCACCGGCCAGATACCCGGCCACCGCCACCGCGTCGATCGTCCACCGGCTCCGGGATCGCCCCTCGTCCATGGTCCAGAACCATACTTGGTCCGGTTTCGGGCGGTTCAGGGCACGACCTTGCGCCGCTTCCCGGCCCGGGCACGCCTCCGCCGCTTCCCGGGCTAGGGCACGACCTCGTCGACGGAGGAGGCGCCGGCGATGCGGTGCACAGCGGCGACGGCCGCCCGCGGCAGCGGCGCGTAGACGTGCGGGAACAGGCCGCCGTTGGCCGAGGTCTCCCAGCGCACCCACTCGCCCATGGTCAGCACGTCGACCGCGACGACGACGAGGTCGGGCTCGCCGCCGAAGTAGCGCAGCGCGGTGCCGGCGAGCTGGTCCCGGGAGGAGCAGTGGATGTAGCCGTCGCGCAGGTCCAGCGGCGAGCCGTCGAACCGGCCGTCCGCCTCGAAGCGGGCCCACTCGGCGGGCAGCAGGATCTTGTAGATCAGCACCGGCACACAATGCCACGGGTGAGGGGTTCTCTCACCTGTCGCAGGTGAAATGGTGTGAGCGACGAGTCACCCGTTTGCGACCTAGCGTACGCGAATATGAGAACTCGGACATGGGTGTGCGTCGCCGGGGCCGCCATCGCGGTCGGCTCGCTGAGCGCCGCGCACGCGCGAAGACCGGACCCGGCGATGGTCCCCACGGCGCAGACCACCGGGCAGCAGTCCGTCCAGGAGCAGGATTCGACGATGTACCTGCTGACCGGGACCGGGCTCGTCGCGATCGGCGGGGTGGTGCTCGTGGGCGGCGTCGCCGGGCTCGGCGGCCTGGACATTCCGGGCGGTATCACGATGACCCTCGGGCGGACCCGTTTGCGGGCCCGCCGGTGGACACGGTCGATGCGGAGCCGGGGACGGCACCGCAGCCGCCGCGTCGTCGCCCGGCGGCGGCTCACAGGCGGGTGATGCGGTCCTTCAGCAGCGTGGTGGCGATCGCGGCCTTGTGCGGCTGGCCGCGCATGAACGCCTCCGCGAACTTGACCGCCTGCTGGTAGGTGACCTTGGCCGGCATCGGGGGCTCGTCGGCGTCGACCGCGACGTCGACGAGCGCCGGCCCGTCGAACGCCAGGGCCTCCCCGAGGATGTTCTCCAGGGCGATGGGGTCGGTGACGCGGGCGCCGTACGCCCCGCAGCCGCGCGCCCACCCGGCGTAGTCCGGCTGCGGGTCGTCGCCGTAGCGGACGCCGAACTCCGGGAAGCCGTTGACCATCTGCTCCCAGACGATCATGCCGAGGGCGTTGTTGTCGTTGATGACGACCTTGATCGGCAGCCGGTACCGGGCCGCGGTGTGGAACTCGGCCATGAGCATGGCGAAGCCGCCGTCGCCGACGTAGGCGATGACCTGCCGGCGCGGGTACTCGTGCTGCAGCGCGATCGCGTACGGCAGCCCCGGCGCCATCGAGGCGAGCGTGCCGGACAGGTAGAACTCGCGGTCGCCGGTGGCCTGCCAGTGCCGGGCCGCCCAGGTGGTGACGGTGCCGGAGTCGCAGGTGAGGATCGCGTCCGGGGCGGCGACCCGGTCCAGCGTCCGGGCCAGGAACTGCGGCGCGATCGGCTCGCGGTCCGCGCGTTCGGTCGCCTCCAGCCGCTCGCGCCAGTCGCGCATCTTCTCCTGGTACCGCTGCAGGAACCGCTGGTCGGTGCGCCGCCGCAGCCTTGGCAGCAGGGCCTCCAGGGTGGCCGCGGCGTCGCCGACGAGCGGCACGTCGGTGGGGATGCGGGTGCCGACGCGGGACGGCTCGACGTCGATCTGCACCACGTGCGCCTGCCCGGGCGCCGGGAGGAACTTCGTGTAGGGGAAGTTCGTGCCGACCATCAGCAGCCCGTCGCACTCCTGCATCAGGTCCTCGCTGGGCGCGGTGCCGAGCAGCCCGAGCCCGCCGAGCACGAACGGCGAGTCGTCCGGCACGACCATCTTGCCCATCAGCGACTTCACGATCGGCGCGCCGAGCACGTCGGCGACGAGCTCGACGAGCGGCCCGGCTCCGCGGGCACCGACCCCGGCCAGGATCGCCGGCTTCGAGGCGTTGTTGAGCAGGTCCGCGGCGGCCTGCAGGTCGTCGTCCGCGGGCCGCACCGGCGGGGCGACCCACACGGGCGCGGTCGCCGGGTCGCGGACCGGGCCGACCGCGTCGAACGGGTTGTCGCCGGCGGTCGCGACCTGCACGTCGTTGGGGACCGTCAGGTGCGCCACGCCACGGCGGGCCAGGGCGGTGCGGACCGCGATGTCCACCAGCGACGGCACCTGCGCCGGGTTGCCGACGGTCTCGTTGTACTCGGCGACGTCTTCGAAGAGCCGGTCGAGGTGGACCTCCTGCTGGTACGCGGTGCCGATGACGCTCGACTCCTGCATGCCGGTGATCGCGAGGACCGGCGCGTGGTCGAGTTTCGCGTCGTACAGCCCGTTCGCGAGGTGGATGCCGCCGGGGCCGGACGTGGCCAGGCAGACGCCGAGCCGGCCGGTCGCCTTGGCGTGCGCGACGGCCATGAACGCGGCCGCCTCCTCGTGGTGCACCAGGACGAACCGG
Source organism: Dactylosporangium sp. NPDC051087 (assembly GCF_055586325.1). NCBI lineage: Bacteria > Bacillati > Actinomycetota > Actinomycetes > Micromonosporales > Micromonosporaceae > Dactylosporangium > Dactylosporangium sp. NPDC051087. The sequence goes on from NZ_JBVJIJ010000045.1 coordinate 33,783, forward strand.
ACCCGGTCGGCGTTGCGCCGGAGGCCCTCCATGATCCCGTTCACGCCGTCGCCGGGCAGGCCGAACACGGTGTCGACGCCCCAGTCGGCCAGCCGGGCGATCAGCGCCTCACCGACAGTCGGTTTGCTCATATGCCTGTGCTTTGCCGGTACGGGCGGAAACAAACGGGAACTGGCTGATCAAGTCGGGTAGCGTGCCTGGCCATGGGGATGCTCGACGGGGTGTTCGGCAGCCGGCAGGACCGTTTCGCCAGGCAGGTGCTGACCGCGCTGCGGGACGCCGGGGTCGCCGACGCCCGCTACGACCGCGACCGCTTCGCCATCCACGTCCGGGTGGGCGGTCACCGCGCCGGCGGCCGGGGCGGGGCCGGCGGGCAGGACGCCGGGGCACCGTCGATCGCCTACCTCGGCAACATCTTCCGTGAGTGCCGCGACGCGGGCCGGGAGGAGCGGCGGCAGCGCATCGCGCGTTTCCTGTCCGCCGTCGTGTTCCCCTCCGGCGCGCCCGACACGTGGGAGGAGGTCGCGCCGCTGCTGCGACCCCTGCTGCGGGCGGTGACGTTCGGGCTGGGGGTGCCCGCGGGGTCGCCGCCACTGGTGCGCCGCCCGGCGCTGCCGATGCTCGACGAGGTCGTTGCCGTCGACCAGCCGACGTCGATGATGTACGTGACGACCCGCCAGCTCGCGCAGTGGGGGGTGCCCGCGGCGGTGGTCTTCGACCGCGCCCGCCGCAACCTCACCGGACTGCCGGGCAGCACCTCCGGTGACCCTTCCGGTGGCGCCGCGGTGATCCGGATCGTCGACGACGGCGACGCGTACTGCGCCTCGCACCTGCTCCTGCCCGGATGGCTCGCCGCGCAGGCGCACCGGCTCGGCGGCACCCCGGTCGCGTTCGTGCCCGACACGACGGGCCTGCTCCTGGCCGCCGACGAGGCCGCGGGTGCCCTGTTCGCGGTGGTCGAGGAGGAGTACCGCGACGCCGCCCGGCCGATCTCCACGATGGCGTACACGGTCGACGCGACGGGTGCCGTGGTGCCCTACGCCGCGCCGCCCGGGCATCCGCTGCACGCCGCCGTGCACCGCTCCGAGGTCCTGATGGCCGCCGCCGAGTACGACGCGCAGGCACCGCACCTGGACACCGGCGCGCACGTGGCGGCGGTCACCGTCGCCGAACGCCCGGACCGGTCCGTGTTCTCCGTGACGGTCTGGCCCGAGGGCGTCGACACGCTGCTGCCCCGGGCCGACTACGTGTCGTTCGGCTCGTTCCTCGTCACGTGGGCGGCCCTGGAGCGCGAGGTCGACCTGGAGCCGGAGCCGGGCCTCGACCCCGGACGCTTCCGCCTGCGCACCTGGCCGCACCCGGGCGTGGTCGCCCGCCTGCGGGCCGTCGCCACCACCCCGTAGCACCGACCCGTCCGGCCGGCTCCGGACGTCCGGGCCGTGGGGCGTCGGCGTACGCGCCGGGGGCAGGCCGTGGGGCGTCACTGCCCAGACACGGACCGGGTGACGACCCGGCGGTGCCCGGTGCGGGACGGCGACGGCCCCGCCGGAAGGTGCCCGGCGGGGCCGTCGTCGCGTGTCGTGCGGGCGGGTCAGCCGCCGAGGCCGGCGGGCAGGCCGCCGCTGTCCGCGTCCTTTGCGTCGAGGATGTCGACGATGAAGCGCAGCGTGCCGGCGGGGTAGCCCTCGGGGGCGTCGTCGCCGTAGGCCTTGCTGCCGGGGATGTCGAGCTGGACCCGGGTGCCGACCTTCAGGCCGACGAGCCCCTCGTCCCAGCCCTCGATGACCTGCGGCTGCTTGCCGAGCTGCTTCTGGCCGACCGGGATCTCGATCGTCTTCTTGCGCGGCCAGGACGCGTCGAAGACCTTGCCGTCCTTGATCGTCGCGCCGACGTAGTTGACCGTGACGGTCTGGCCCGCCTTGACGGTCTTGCACTCGCCCTTGATCAGGATCGTCTGCTTGACGGTCTTGATGTCGGCGCTGCCGGTGGTCATCTTCGGCTCGGTGGCCAGGCCCTTGTCCATGCCGCCGAGCAACGGCGGGAACGCGGCGGCGTCGGCCGACGGCTTGCACTTGACCCGGTTCTTCTCGGCCCGGTCGCCGAAATACCAGACGCCGGCGAACGCGCCGCCGACGACCAGCAGGACGATGATCGTGCCGGCGATCGCCTGGCCGGCGCGGCGGCGGCGGGCGGCCTTCGCGGCGGCGATACGGGCGGCGGCGCGCTTCTCCGCCTTCGTCATCGGGGCCGGCGTCTTCGACTTCGACGACGGCTTCTCCTTGGCGGCCTCCGCGTCGTCGTCCTCCGCGTCCTCGGCCGCGTCGTCGTCCGGGTCACCCGCGGCGGCAGCGTCCGGGTCGCCGGCGCCGGCCGCGGCCTCAGCCTCGTCGGCCGGGTCGGCGGCGGCGTCCGTGTCCCCGTCCTTGTCCCCGGCGTCCTTGTCGCCGTCGGCCGGGTCCCCGGCGTCGTCCTTGTCGAGCGACACCGTCTCGTCGGCGCCGGTCACGGCCTCCGGCGCGGTCGCCTCAGGCGTTTTGTCGCTTTCCGCACCCTCGACGTCGGTGGGCTCGACCTCGGTGTCCGGTGCCGCCTTCGGCGGCGTGGCCTTCGACGGCCTCGCAGTGCGGCGGCTTCTGCCCCGATCGCTCACAGTTGGAAGACTCCCCTGCTGGACGGACCCGAATAGTGGCGGACCTGAGTTTTGTTCGCCAGAGCTTCCCATATCACACGCGCCGCGACACGCCCCGGGTGGCATCACAGCCGATAGGGTCATGACATGGGCACTGTTCAGGGCGTCGAGATTACCGGACCGCTCGACGAACGATTCGCCGAGATCCTCACCGAAGAAGCTCAGAGTTTCCTGGCAGACCTGCACAGGACGTTCGACGCCCGGCGGCTGGAGCTCCTGCAGGCCCGCAGGGAACGCGAGGCGGAGCTGGCAGCCGGCGGGACGTTCGGGTTCCTGGCCGAGACGCGCGAGATCCGGGAGGGCGACTGGCGGGTGGCCGAGCCGGCACCGGGCCTCGTCGACCGGCGGGTCGAGATCACCGGGCCGACCGACGCGAAGATGACCATCAACGCGCTCAACTCCGGCGCGAAGGTGTGGCTCGCCGACCACGAGGACGCCAACACGCCGCTGTGGGCCAACGTGATCGGCGGGCAGCTCAACCTCCGCGACGCGAATGCCGGCGCACTGTCGTACACCTCCGGCGAAAAGCACTACGAGCTGACCGACGGCCCCCGTCCGACCGTCGTGATGCGCCCCCGCGGATGGCACCTGCCGGAGAAGCACATCCTGGTCGACGGGGCGCCGACGTCCGGGTCACTGACCGACTTCGGGCTCTACTTCTTCCACAACCATCTCGTCACCAGGCCCTACTTCTACCTGCCGAAGATGGAGTCGCACCTGGAGGCGCGGCTGTGGGACGAGGTGTTCGCCTTCGCCGAGGAGCGCTTCGGCCGTCCCCGCGGCACGATCCGGGCGACGGTGCTGATCGAGACGTTCCCGGCCGCGTTCGAGATGGACGAGATCCTGTACGAGCTGCGCGAGCACTCCGCGGGGCTCAACGCGGGCCGGTGGGACTTCATGTTCAGCGTGATCAAGAAGTCCAGGTTCCTCGACGCGGCCCGCGGCAGGGACTTCCTGCTGCCGGACCGCAACACGGTGACGATGACCGTGCCGTTCATGCGCGCCTACACCGAGCTGCTGGTGCGCACGTGCCACCGGCGGGGCGCGCACGCGATCGGCGGCATGGCCGCGTTCATCCCGAGCCGGCGCGACCCGGAGGTCAACAAGGTCGCCCTGGAGAAGGTCACCGCCGACAAGACCCGCGAGGCCGGCGACGGCTTCGACGGCTCGTGGGTCGCGCACCCCGACCTGGTCGAGCCGTGCCGCAGCGTGTTCGACGGGGTGCTCGGCGACCGGCCCAACCAGCTCGACCGGCTCCGCGACGACGTGATGGTGTCCGCCGCCGACCTCCTCGCCGTCGGTGCCACCCCGGGCACGCAGACGGAGGCCGGGCTGCGCAACGCCGTGAGCGTCGGCGTGCAGTACCTGGACGCGTGGCTCAAGGGCACCGGCGCCGTCGCGATCAACAACATGATGGAGGACGCGGCGACCGCGGAGATCTCCCGGTCGCAGGTCTGGCAGTGGCTGCACACCGGTGTCACCCTGGCGGACACGGGCGAGCCGGTGACCCGCTCGCTGGTCGAGCGGATCGCCGACGAGGAGCTGGCCCAGCTGCGCGGCGACCTGGCCGAGGCCCGCGCATTGTTCATGGAGGTGGCCGTGGCGGACGAGTTCGTCGACTTCCTGACGTTGCCGGCGTACGAACGCATGCCATGAGCGTCGAAGCGCTCGCCCGGCGGTTACGGGAGTTCCTGGGCCCGGACCAGGTCCTCACCGACCGGCAGCAGCTGCGCACCTACGAGTGCGACGGCCTGACCCACTACAGGGTCGTGCCCGCCGTCGTGGTCCTGCCGCGCACCGCCCAGGAGTGCGCGGGCACCGTGCGGGCGTGCGTCGAGCACGGCGTGCCGTTCGTGGCCCGCGGCTCCGGCACCGGCCTGTCCGGCGGGGCGCTGCCGCACGCCGACGGCGCGCTCATCGTCACCTCCCAGCTGCGCGCGATCCGCGAGGTCGCCCCGCAGGACGAGCGGGCCGTCGTCGAGCCCGGCGTGATCAACCTGCAGGTCAGCCGGGCCGCGGCGCCGCACGGCTACTACTACGCGCCGGACCCGTCCAGCCAGCAGATCTGCTCCATCGGCGGCAACGTCGCGGAGAACTCCGGCGGCGCGCACTGCCTCAAGTACGGGTTCACCACCAACCACGTCACCGGCGTGCAGATCGTCACGCCCGACGGCGACCTCGTCCGGCTCGGCGGGCGGGCGCCGGACGCACCCGGGTACGACCTCCTCGGCGCGTTCGTCGGCTCCGAGGGCACCCTCGGCATCGCCACCGAGGTGACCGTCCGGCTCGTGCGCCTGCCGGAGACGGTCAGCACGCTGCTCGCCGCGTTCCCCGGCACCGACCAGGCCGGCGCCGCCACCTCGGCGATCATCGCCGCCGGGGTCGTGCCCGCCGCTGTGGAGATGATGGACGCCCTGGCGATCGAGGCCGCGGAGGCGGCGGTGCACTGCGGCTACCCGGGCGGTGCCGGCGCGGTCCTCATCGTCGAGCTCGACGGGCCGCGCGCCGAGGTCGACGCGCAGTTCGCCGCCGTCGAGGCGTTCTGCCGGGAGCACGGCGCGTTCGAGATCCGCATCGCCGCCGACGACGCCGAGCGGGCCCTGTTCTGGAAGGGGCGCAAGTCAGCGTTCGCCGCCGTCGGCCGGATCAGCCCCGACTACATCGTCCAGGACGGCGTCATCCCGCGCACCGCGCTGCCCCGGGTCCTGACCCGCATCGCCGAGATCGCGAGCGAGCACGGCGTCAGGGTCGCCAACGTCTTCCACGCCGGCGACGGCAACCTGCACCCCCTGGTGCTGTTCGACGAGACCGTCCCGGGCCAGGCCGAGCGGGCCGAGGCGGTGTCGGGCGCGATCCTCGACATCTGCGTCGAGCACGGCGGGTCGATCACCGGCGAGCACGGGGTCGGCGTCGACAAGGCCAAGCACCTGCCCAGCATGTACAGCGACGCCGACCTCGACACGATGCAGCTGCTGCGGTGCGCGTTCGACCCGCACGGGCTGTCGAACCCGGGGAAGGTGTTCCCGACACCCCGCCTGTGCGGCGAGGTGCCGGGCCGGCACAAGGGCACCCATCCGCTGCACCAGCCAGGCATCGCGGAGGTTTTCTAGAAGATGACTGCGCTGATCGCGGGGGTTCCGGCCGCCGCCGTCGCCACGCCGGCCTCGACCGCCGAGGTCGCCGACGTGCTGCGCGGCGCCGCCGGTGACAATCTTGCACTGGTCGTCCGGGGCGCCGGGACCCGCCAGGACTGGGCGCTGCCACCCCAGCGGCTCGACCTCATCCTGGAGACGGCGAAGCTCTGCGGGCTCGTCGAGCACGCCGCGGGCGACCTCGTCGCCGTCGTCCGCGCCGGTACGCCGCTGCGCCAGGTCCAGGAGGCGCTGCGGCCGGCCGGGCAGCAACTGGCGCTGGACGAGCCGCTGCCGGGCGCGACCGTCGGCGGGACCGTCGCCGTCAACGCGTCCGGGCCGCGCCGCATGCTGTACGGCACGGTCCGCGACCTGCTCATCGGCGTCACCGTCGTGCGCGCCGACGGCGTCGTGGCGAAGGCCGGCGGCAAGGTCGTGAAGAACGTCGCCGGCTACGACCTGGGCAAACTGGTCGCGGGGTCGTACGGCACCCTCGGCGTCATCACCGAGTGCGCCTTCCGCCTGCATCCCCTGCCGGCCGCGCGGCGCTTCGTGTCGGTGCGCGTCGAGGGCCCCGAGGAGGCCGCGCGGGCCCTGTCCGCGGTCCTCGGCGCGCAGGTCGTCCCGAGCGCCCTGGAGATCGACACCGACCCGTTCACCGTCACCGCCCTGGTCGAGGGCGTCCCCGACGGCGTCGCGCAGCGGGCCGCGGACCTGGAGAAGCTCCTCGGCGGCGACGCCGTCACCGCCGACGCCCCGCCGCCGGGCTGGGGCACCTACCCGTGGCGGGCCGGCGACATCGGCATCAAGCTCACGTCGGCGCTGTCGCGGGTGCCGTACCTGCTGACCGCCGCCGGCGTCACCGCGCAGCTGCACGACGTCGCGCTGCACGTGCGCGGCTCCGCGGGCACCGGCGTCCTCTACGCGGGCCTGCCCGGCGACACCGACCCGGGCTCGGTCGTCGGCGTCGTCAGCGACCTGCGCGCCGCGACCCGCGCCGGCGCCGGGCACTGCGTGGTGCTGACCTCGCCGCCGGGGGTCCGCTCGCGGGTCGACGTGTGGGGGCACGTCGACGGTCTCGACCTGATGCGCCGGGTCAAGGAGCAGTTCGACCCCCTCGGCATCCTCGCGCCGGGGCGGTTCGTGGGAGGCATCTGATGTCCATCGATCCCGATCTCGTCTCCGACTGTGTCCACTGTGGATTCTGTCTGCCCACCTGCCCCACCTACGTGCTGTGGGGCGAGGAGATGGACTCGCCGCGCGGCCGGATCCAGCTGATGCTGCAACAGCTGGAGGGCGAGCCGCTGACCACCGCCGCGGCCGGCCACTTCGACGCGTGCCTGGGCTGCATGGCCTGCGTGACCGCCTGCCCGTCCGGCGTGCGGTACGACACCCTCATCGAACAGACCCGGGTCGTGGTCGAGGAACGGCACCCCCGGCCGCTGCCGGAGCGGGCGCTGCGCTCGCTGGTCTTCGGCCTGTTCCCCCACCCACGCCGGCTGGCGGCGCTGAAGGGGCCACTGGCGCTGTACCAGCGGCTCGGCTCACCCCTGCTGGACCGGCTGCCGGGGCGGCTGTCGACCCTCGCCGCGCTCGCCCCGCCGGTCCGGCCCTCCGTGCCGCTGCCGTCGTCGCTGCCGGCGCTGGGCACCCGCCGGGCGGTCGTCGGGATGCTGACCGGCTGCGTGCAGTCGGCGTTCTTCCCCGCCGTCAACGCCGCCACCGCCCGGGTCCTCGCCGCGGAGGGCTGCGACGTGGTGATCCCGCCGGGCCAGGGCTGCTGCGGCGCCCTCAGCGTGCACAGCGGCCGCCGCGCCGAGGCGGCGCGCTTCGCCCGCGGCATCGTGGACACCTTCGCCGGCGCGGGCATCGACGCGCTGGTCGTCAACGCCGCCGGCTGCGGCTCGTCGCTGAAGGAGCTCGGCGACCTGCTCGCCGACGACCCCGTCTACGCCGCGCGCGCCGCCTGGCTGGCCTCCCGCGTCACCGACTTCTCGGAGCTGCTCGCCACGCTCGGCCCGGCCGCCCCGCGCCATCCGCTGCCGGTCACCGTGGCGTACCACGACGCCTGCCACCTCGCCCACGCCCAGGGGGTGCGGTCCCAGCCCCGCGACCTGCTCCGCGCCGTCCCCGGCCTGACCCTGCGCGAGATCGCCGACCCGGAGATCTGCTGCGGCTCCGCCGGGGTGTGGAACGTCCTGAACCCGGACCCCGCCGCGCAGCTCGGCACCCGCAAGGCCCGTGACGTCCTGGCCACCGGCGCCGACTGGCTCGTCACCGCCAACCCGGGCTGCCTCATGCAGATCGCCTCGGGCGGCCGCGCCACCGGTGCCACGATCCACACCGCGCACACCGCGCAGGTCCTGGACGCCTCGATCCGCGGCGTCCGCCTCCCCCGCACCCTCTGACCCGCTCCCACGTCGGGTTGGTGACGGGGCCGAGCCCGATGGCCCGCTCCCACGTCGGGTTGGAGACGGGGCCCAGCCCGACGGCCCGGCCCCGCGTCGGGTTGGTGACGGGGCCGAGCCCGGTGGCCCGGCCCCGCGTGTCCCACGGCATGACGACGACCTTGGTGGACTGTCCCGAGTGCGGGCTTCCCGCGGCCGCGCGCGACGACGGGCCGGCGTGGAGCACCGGCGGCCCGGTGCGGCACGTGCGGCTGCACTGCGTCCTCGGGCACCGGTTTCTCGGGCCTGAGGACCGGCTGACGCGCAGGACCCGGGCTGACTGAGACAGCGCTGTGGGCAGGTCCCGGGCCGCTTGAAACAGCTGTGGGAGGTCCGTGCCGCGCTGACCGCCTAAGGGCACCTTACAGGCGGCCAGCAAATTGATCTCCGGCCTCATTGCGCTGCGTAGTCCACCCTGCGTGCGGCGCGGGGGGTGCGGTCAGTTCGGGCGCAGCGGGCGGCCCTGGCCGTCGACGGGGCGGCCGGCCAGCAGGATGATGCCGTCGACCACGAACCAGATCCACAGGCCGAGCGACACCAGCCACGTCAGGCCGAAGAGGAAGAACCCGCACCAGAACGCCGACCAGCCGACCACGACGCTGAGGATCAGCTGGGTCACGCCGATGGCGGTGTTGCCCGCATAGAGCCGGCCGATGCCGCCGAGGGCCAGGAACAGGCCCGGCAGCAGCTGCAGCAGGCCCGCGGCGAGCTTCGACTTGTCCGAATACGGCTGGCCGGTCACCGGGTCGTAGCCGGCGTTGGCGACGCCGAGGACGGGCACGACGTGGCCCGGCTGGCCGTAGCCGGGCTGGCCATACGCCGCCTGCTGCTGGGCATAGGGGTCGTAGCCGCCGGACGTCGGGGCACCGGAGACCGGCAGCTGATAGGTCGGCGAATACGGCGGGCTCGACCCGGGAGGGCCCGACGCCGGCGGGCCGGACATCGGCTGCTGCGGCCCGGCGGGCAGCGCATACGGGTCGGCCGGCTGCTGCCCATACTGGGGCTGGCCATACGGGTTGGGCTGATATGGGTCCTGCTGCCCGTAGGGTGGCTGCGTCATGGGAGCAGGCTACCGCCACCCTCCGACAGCGATGACCCCTGTGACCACGGTGACGTTGAGCCGTCCCGCGCCATGCGATCGGATGGGCGCATGGACTTCGACGGCCGCAGGCCGCTGCGCACCACCGTCCGGCTGCTCGCACCCCGCAAGGGACGCATCATTCTGGCCACCGTGGCGTTCGCGGTGAAGGACAGTCCGATCTGGCTGCTGCCGCTGCTCACCGCCAACATCATCGACGTCGTCGTCGAGCACCGGCCGCTCGTGCAGCTGTGGCTGAACGCGGCCGTCCTCGCCGTGATCCTGCTGCAGAACATCCCCGTGCACATGTTCTGGGTCGCCCAGATGAGCATCGTCGTGCGGGACCTCGGCACCGACCTGCGCTCCGCGCTCGCCGGCCGGCTGCAGCAGCTGTCGATCAGCTTCCACACGAAGGCCGGCGCGAGCGTGCTGCAGACGAAGGTCGTCCGCGACGTCGAGAACGTCGAGATGATGCTCCAGCAGGTGGCGGCGTCGGGCACGTCGGCGGTGCTGACGCTGGCCGGCGCGCTGAGCCTGACCGCGGTCCGGGTGCCGCAGTTCGTGCCGCTGTTCCTGCTGGTGGTCCCGGCGACCGCGGGACTGGTCGCGATGGTCCGGCGCCGCTCCGGCGCCCGCAACGAGGAGTTCCGCCGCCGGGTCGAGGACCTCTCCGCCCGCGTCGACGAGATGGCGCACCTGATGCCGATCACCCGCGCGCACGCCCTGGAGACCGAGGCGCTGCACCGGGTCCGCGGCACCGTCGACGAGGTCCGTGCCGCCGGCCGCCGGCTCGACCTCATCAACGGCAGGTTCGGCGCGTTGTCCTGGGTGACGTACCAGCTGCTCGGCGCCGCCTGCCTGATCGCCGCGGGATGGGCCGCGTGGAGCGGGTCCGCACCGGTGAGCGCCGGGGACGTCGTGCTGCTCAGCACGTACTTCGCGGTGCTCACCTCGTCGGTCATCGGCCTGTTCGGGCTCGCCCCGATCATCACCAAGGGGCTCGAGTCGGTGCGGTCGATCGGCGAGGTGCTCGCCGCGCCGGACCTGGAGCGCAACGAGGGCAAGCAGGTCGTCACCGCGGTCGCGGGCGCGGTCACGTTGCAGGGCGTCGGCTACCGGTACACCGGCGGCGCGGCGCCCGCGGTCACCGGCGTCGACCTCGACGTGCGGCCCGGGGAGACCATCGCGTTCGTCGGGCCGTCCGGCTCCGGCAAGTCGACGATGCTGAACCTGCTCATCGGGTTCATCCGGCCGACCGACGGGCGCATCCTGCTCGACGGCGTCGACATGGAGCGCATCGACCTGCGCAGCTACCGCCGCAGCGTCTCCGTCGTGCCGCAGGAGTCCGTGCTGTTCGACGGCACGATCCTCGACAACGTCACGTACGGCCTGCGCGGCATCACACAGGACACCGTCGTCGGGGCGCTGCGCGACGCCAACGCCCTCGAGTTCGTCGAGCGGCTCCCGCACGGCTGGGACACCGTCGTCGGCGAGCGCGGCGCCCTGCTGTCCGGCGGTCAGCGGCAGCGGCTGGCGATCGCCCGGGCGCTGGTCCGCGACCCGCGCGTCCTGCTCCTCGACGAGGCGACGTCGGCGCTGGACAGCGAGTCCGAGTCGCTGGTGCAGGAGGCGCTGACCCGGCTGATGCGGGGCCGGACGACGTTCGTGGTCGCGCACCGGCTCGCCACCGTGCGCGGCGCCGACCGGGTCGCGGTGCTGTCCGGTGGCCGGCTCGCCGAGCTCGGCACCCACGACGAGCTCATCGCCGCCGATGGCCTGTTCGCCAGGCTGCACCGGCTCCAGAGCGTCTGACCGGCGGAGTCTGCGACACTGGGCGGGTGAAGCCCGCAGCGTCCGAGGAGCTGGCCAGCGCGAGCCTGGTCGAGCTCGCCGTGTCGCGGCTGCGCCGGGAGATCCTCAGCGGCGCCACCGACCCCGGTGAGCGGCTCGTCGAGCAGCAGCTGACCCGGCGCTTCGGCATCAGCCGCGCCCCGCTGCGGGAGGCGCTGCGCCTGCTCGCCCAGCAGGGGCTGGTCGAGCACGTGCCGCGCCGCGGCGTCCGGGTCGCGACCCTGTCGGCCGGCGACATCCAGGAGCTGTATGAGGTCCGCGACGTGCTGGAGCGGCACGCCGTCTCGGTCACCGACCCGCACGCCGACCTGGCCGGTGTCGCCGCCGCGGTGAAGGCGATGCAGGAGGCCGACGCGCGCGGCGACCAGTTCGACGTGGCGACCGCGCACCGCGAGTTCCACGTGGCGGTCGTCGCGCTCGCCGGCAACCGTCAGCTCACGGACGTCTACGAGTCGATCCTGGTCAAGATCCAGCTGTACATGGCGCTCAACCTGCGCCGGGAGGCCGAGGTCGCCCGCCCGCACGACGGCGTGCACCGGCACGAGCGGCTGTTCGCGGCGGTGTCCGCCCGCGACACCGCCGCGGTGCTCGCCGCCCTCGACGAGCACGGCGCCCGCTCCTACCTCCCCTGAGCGCGCACCGCCGTCAGGGGCTGGGCGCGGCCCAGCCGTGCGACGGCGGCGCTTCGACCGCGGCGGACGCGTCGACGGCGGCGGGCCTGTCGAGACGAGCGGTGGCGGGGACGGTGAAGCCGGCCGGCATCGGATAGCCGGGTGCCGGTTGCGACCGCAGCGCCGCGAGGAACGCCGGGTGTGCGTGCCGCACCTCCAGCCACAGCCCGTCGCGGCTGACCCGGGCCCCCGCCACGAGGGTGCGGGTGCTGCTCGCGGCCACCAGGAGACCGGCGACCGCGCACAGCAGGGCGATGCCGATGGTGGAGTACCCGGGCGTGGACGGGTCCCGCTCGACGGCGGCCACGGCGACGGCCACGCTGCCGAGGAACGTGGCGTAGCCGGCCCCGACCGGGACCGCGAAGCGCAGCTCGCAGCGGCCGCACCACGGCCAGGCCGGCACGACGACCTCCCTGCGCAGCGGCCGGAGGACGAGGTGGTAGATCAGGCGCCCGCCGAGGACGGAGACCGGCCACATCCACGGCGCGAGCGCAGACAGGAAGGCCATCTCCCGCGGCTTCGCGACGTGGCGGCCGTGGCGGGGGCAGACGGGCGGCACGGGCGCGCCGGCGGGGATGCGGACGAACGGCATGGCAGGCTCCGGAGCCGAAGGGATCGCCGGATCCTGCCATGCCGCGCGCCGTTACGGCAGTGCGCTCACGGGATCGGGACGAGGACGGAGCAGCTGATGGTCGTGGCGCCGTCGGCACCCGGGTAACAGAGGTCGGAGTCCGCGCCGCCGTCGAGGGTGTCGTTGCCGGCATCGCCGTACAGCACGTCGTTGCCCGTGCCGCCCTTGATGGTGTCGGCGCCCTGCCGGCCGCGGAGCGTGTCGGGCCCGCCCGCGCCGTCGATGACGTCGTCGCCGGAGTACGTGGTGCACGGCGGCGGCGCCTGGATGGCGGTGGGCGCGAGCTGCGCGGATCCCGTCGGGTACGGGAAGCACGGCGTGGTGTACCAGCCGCCGTCGATGACGTTGGCGCCGGCGTCGCCGGTGAGCTTGTCGGCCGCGCCGCCGCCGGTGAGGTTCTCGATCTGGCCGAAGACGTCGTGCTCGCCGGTCAGCGGGTCGCCGCCGCCCGACATGTCCGCCGTGATCTTCGCCTGGCGGCCCTGGAAGGTGACGGTGTCCGTACCGTTGCCGCCGAAGAGCCAGTCGTCGCCGGGGCCGGAGTAGAAGATGTCGTCGCCCTCACCGCCCGAGGCGTCGCCGGCCGCCCCCGAGGTGGGGTGGCCGCCCATCTTGATGACGTCGTTGCCGTCGCCGCCGAAGGCGTGCATGTTGGAGGCGGACCGGTTGTCGATGACGTCGTCGAGGTCGTAGGTCTTGATGTCCAGGAACGTCGAGCCGTGCACGCAGTGGACGGTGTTCTGGTTGTTGGCGTACGGGTAGCTGCAGGTGCTCCCGTCCGGGGTGCTGAACGTGATCGGGTAGACGTCGGTGAAGGCGACGACGCCCGCCGACGGGTTGCTGATGGTGAGCCGGTTGGCCTGGTTGAGCGCCGCCTCGTAGTGCATCTCACCGCTCATGGTGAGTGTGGCGACCGGTGGTGCCGCGTGTGCGGGGCCCACGGCGGCGACGGTGAAGCCGACACCGACGATGACCGCGAGCCCGATCCGGGACAGTCGTCTCATCGCGGCAGGGTCGCAGTGATGGCGATCACATACGAGCAACTGTCGGGTACTGCACCTTGGACATCGGCGCGTTACAAGCGCCGCGGTCGGGCGTAACAGAACTGTCGACAATCGACAGTATGACCGCACTGGCCACCCGAGCGGGGATCGCCGCGCTTCGCGACGCGTACCTGAGCGGCACCCTCACCCCCGGCGACGTCGCCGAGCGGGTCGCCGCCGCGCCGTCCGCGCCCGGGGTCTGGATCAGCCGGGTGCCGGCCAAGGAGCTCCGCGCCCGTGCACGGCAGTTGCGGGACCTGGACCCGGACCTCCTCCCCCTGTACGGCATCCCGTTCGCCGTCAAGGACAACATCGACGTCGCCGGCATGCCGACGACCGCCGCCTGCCCGGCGTTCGCCTACACCCCGTCCCGTAGCGCGCCCGTCGTGGAGAAGCTCCTCGCCGCCGGCGCGATGCTCGTCGGCAAGACCAACCTCGACCAGTTCGCGACCGGGCTCACCGGGTCCCGCTCCCCCTACGGCGCCGTCGAGAGCGTCTACGGCGGCGGGCTCATCGCCGGCGGGTCGAGCTCCGGCTCCGCCGTCGCGGTCGCCTCGGGCGTCGTCGCGTTCGCCCTCGGCACCGACACGGCCGGCTCCGGCCGGGTGCCCGCCGCGCTCAACGGAATCGTCGGGCTCAAACCGACCCGCGGGCTGCTCAGCACCACCGGCGTCGTGCCCGCGTGCCGGTCCCTCGACTGCGTCTCGATCTTCACGCTCGACGTCGCCGACGCCCGAACGGTCCTCGAGGTGACGCGGGGACCCGCGGCCGGGGACCCCTGGTCGCGGGCGGCCACCGGTGAAAGCCTCCCACCGGCGGCCGTCCGCCTCGGCGTCGCCCGCCCCGGCGCCCTCGACTTCGACGGCGACCACGGCCAGGCGGAGCGCTACGTCGCCGGCTGCCTCGCCGCCGCGCGGCTCACGGCCACCACCGACCAGGTCGGCATCGCCCCCCTGCTGGCGGCCGGGGCGCTGCTGTACGAGGGCCCGTGGGTCGCCGAACGCCTGGCCGACCTCGAGGACTTCCTGCGCGGGCACGGCGCCGACGTGCTGCCGCTGACCCGCGGCATCCTGGAGGGCGGCCACGCGTTCACCGCCGCCGACACGTTCCGGGCACAGCACCGGCTGCAGGTGCTCAAGGAGGAGACCGCGCGGCTGTTCGCCGGAATCGACGTGCTGATCCTGCCGACCGTGCCGACGACGTTCACCCTCGACGAGATCGCCGAGGAGCCGTTGCGCCGCAACGCGGTCCTGGGCCGCTGGACGCAGTTCGCGAACCTGCTCGACCTCGCCGTCGTCGCCGTGCCCAACGGGACCACACCCGACGGGCGGCCTGCGGGCCTGTCGCTGATCGGCCCGGCCTTCGCCGAGGGCACGCTGCTCGGGCTCGCCGCCGCGTTCAGGGGCGAGGCGCCGCAGGTACACCAGACGCATCCGGCGACCGTGGACCTCGCCGTCGCCGGGCACCACCTGCGCGGCGGGTCGCGCAACGCCGAGCTGGTCGCGCTCGGCGGGAGGTTCGTGCGCACCACCCGGACCGAGGCGTGCTACCGGCTGCACCTGCTGCCGACGGGCGTGCCCGGCCTCGTGCGGGTCGGCGACGGGCAGGGCGCGCACATCGAGGTCGAGATCTGGCGGCTGCCGACCGCGGCGGTGGGCGCACTGCTCGGCAGCGTCACGGCGCCGCTGTCGATCGGCTATCTGTCCACGGTGGACGGCGCAACGGTGCAGGGGTTCCTGTGCGAGGCGTACGCCGCCGGCACCGCGCAGGACATCACCGCGAGCGGGGGCTTTCGGGCACACCGGCAAGAGGAGGGGCAATGAGTGCAAGCATCGGCCCGGTCGTCGGCGCCAGGCCCTACGCCTGGCCCTACGACGGCTCGGTCCCGGTCGGGCGCACGGCGCTGCTGTGCATCGACTGGCAGACGGACTTCTGCGGCCCGGGCGGCTACGTCGACAGCATGGGCTACGACATCGGCCTGACCCGCGCGGGGCTGCCGGCGACCGCGAAGCTGCTCGACCACGTGCGCGGCCTGGGCATGCTGGTCGTGCACACCCGGGAGGGGCACGACCCGGACCTGTCGGACCTGCCGCCCAACAAGCGCTGGCGGTCCGCGCGGATCGGCGCCGAGATCGGCTCGACCGGGCCGTGCGGCCGGATCCTCGTCAAGGGCGAGCCCGGCTGGGAGATCGTGCCGGAGGTGGCGCCGGCGCCCGGCGAGGTCGTCGTCGACAAGCCCGGCAAGGGCGCGTTCTACGCCACCAACCTCGACCTGGTGCTGCGCACCCACGGCATCACCCACATCATCCTGACCGGCATCACCACCGACGTGTGCGTGCACACGACGATGCGTGAGGCGAACGACCGTGGCTACGAGTGCCTGATCCTGAGCGACTGCACCGGCGCCACCGACCCGTCCAACCACGACGCCGCCCTGCACATGGTCACCATGCAGGGCGGGGTCTTCGGCTGCGTCGCCACGTCCGCGGACGTGATCGCGGCGACCGTGTCTTCGTAGGAGCCCCCGATGGCCACAGTGGACGCACTGCCAGGACCCTTCACCTTCGACCCGGCCACCACCGCCGTGCTCGTCATCGACATGCAGCGCGACTTCATGGAGCCCGGCGGCTTCGGCGAGACCCTCGGCAACGACGTCGCGCAGCTGCGCCGCGTCATCGAGCCGACGGCGGCGCTGCTGGCGGCCTGCCGCGCGACCGGCCTCACCGTCATCCACACCCGTGAGGGGCACCTGCCGGACCTGTCCGACTGCCCACCGGCGAAGCTGCACCGCGGCGACCCCAGCCTGCGCATCGGCGCCCCCGGCCCGATGGGCCGCATCCTCGTCCGCGGCGAGCACGGCCACGGCATCATCGACGAGCTCGCGCCGGCCCCCGGCGAGCTCGTCGTCGACAAGCCCGGCAAGGGCGCGTTCTACCGCACCGAGCTCGGCGAGGTGCTCGCGGCGGCCGGGATCCGCAGCCTCGTCGTCACCGGCGTGACCACCGAGGTCTGCGTGCACACCACCGTGCGGGAGGCCAACGACCGCGGCTACGAGTGTCTCGTGCTGTCGGACTGTGTCGGCTCGTACTTCCCGCAGTTCCAGGAGGCGGGCCTGGCGATGATCGCCGCGCAGGGCGGCATCTTCGGCTGGGTCGCGCCCTCCACCTCCTTCATCGCCGCATTGCAACCGTCTCTGCAGAGGACGTGAGCCATGTCCACCGACACATCCCTCAAGGTCCCGTGGTGGGTCCGCGGTGACACCAACGCCTTCTTCGGCTTCGGCGTCAACGTGCTCGTCAACGTACTGACGCTGACCTCGCTGTGCCTGTTCGTGGTGAAGCTCAGCGAAGGCGACGTCTTCCAGGCGATCCTGCCTGCGCTCGGCATCGCGCTCGTCGCCGGCAACGTCTACTACACGTTCCTGGCCCGGCGCCTCGCCCGCAAGGAGCACCGCACCGACGTCACGGCGCTGCCCTACGGGCCCAGCGTCCCGCACATGTTCATCGTCATCTTCGTCATCATGCTGCCCGTGTACCTGAAGACGAACAGCCCGACGATGGCCTGGAAGGCCGGCCTGGCCTGGGCGTTCATCATCGGCGTCATCGTCGTCGTCGGGGCGTTCATCGGCCCGTACATCCGCAGGTACGCGCCGCGGGCCGCGCTCCTGGGCACCCTGGCCGGCATCAGCATCACGTTCATCTCGATGCTGCCCGCCGCCCGCATGTGGGACCTGGCCTGGGTCGCGCTGCCGGTGTTCGCGCTGCTGCTGATCGGCCTGCTCACCGACACGAAGCTGCCCGGCAACTTCCCGATCGGCCTCGCCGCGCTGCTCGTCGGCACCGCGATCGGCTGGGCCGGCGGCGCCATGGACGGCAACGCGGTCAGCGCCGCCGTCGACGACATCGGCTTCGCGCTGCCCGGCCTGCACCTGGACCTGCTCACCTCGGGCCTGTCCGACGTGGCGCCGCTGCTGGCGACCGCGATCCCGCTCGGCGTCTACAACTTCACCGAGGGCATGTCCAACGTGGAGAGCGCCGCGGCCGCCGGCGACAACTACAACCTGCGCAGCGTCCTGCTCGCCGACGGCGCCGGGGCGATCATCGGCGCGGCGCTCGGCTCGCCGTTCCCGCCCGCCGTGTACGTCGGGCACCCCGGCTGGAAGAAGGCCGGCGGTGGCAGCGGCTACTCGATGGCGACCGGCATCGTCATCGCGGTCCTGTGTTTCCTCGGCCTCTTCGGCTTCCTCGGGGCGATCTTCCCGCTGCCGGCGATCGTGCCGATCCTGCTGTACATCGGCCTGCTGATCGGCGCGCAGGCGTTCCAGTTCTCGCCCAGGGCGCACGCCGCGGCGGTGATCGCGGCGCTGATCCCCAACATCGCGCAGTGGGCCACCAGCCAGATCGACAACTCCCTCGCGGCGGCGGGCACCACCGCGGCGAAGGTCGGCGACGCGGCCCTGGCCGGCAACGGCGTCATCTACAGCGGGCTGCTGACCCTCGGGCAGGGCGCGATCCTCGCCGGGCTCGTCTTCGGGTCGATCGTCGCGTTCATCATCGACAAACGCTTCGTCCACGCGGGGATCTTCGCGCTGTCCGGGGCGGTCCTCGCCTTCGTGGGGCTGATCCACGGGGAGAAGGTCGCCTGGAACGCCAACGGCCAGGTCGCGCTCGGCTACCTGTTCGTCGCGGTGGTGTGCGGACTGTTCGCGCTGAGCCGCCCGCAGCCGCGGGCCAAGGACGCCGACGAGCTCGAACTGGACCGCCTGCACGGCGAGGGCGAGCCGTCCGGCGCCCCCTCCGCCGCCGCCCCGGACACTACGGTCCCGGCGGCCGGTCCTCTCGCGGCCGCCGCCACCCTGACGGCACCCGCCGCACCCGCCGCACCCGCCGCACCCGCCACCACCGGCGGGCCGGCGCCGGCGGTCTAGCCTCACCAACGGCGCGGTGGTCCCTCATCCTCAGGGACCACCGCGCTCAGGGACCACGGGGAACGTCGTGCAAGCCGTTCGCAGCAGAAGGGACCGCCGTGCGGATCGACCGGGACGACGTCGTCGCCGAGGTGACGGCGGCCTTCGTGGCGTACGAGAAGGCGCTCGTCGCCAACGACACCGCCGCCCTGGCCGAGGCCTTCTGGGACTCGCCGGCCGTGGTGCGCTTCGGCATCGCCGACCGGCAGACCGGCGCCGGGGAGCTCCGGGCGTGGCGGGCCGCGCAGGCGCAGCTGCCACCGGGGCGGCGGCTGTTCGGCACCAGGGTCACCACGTTCGGCACCGACCTGGCGACCGTCACCACGATGTTCGACTACCCCGGCGGCGAGGACCGTCCCGGGCGGCAGTCCCAGACCTGGGTCCGCCTCCCGGAGGGCTGGCGCATCGTGCACGCCCACGTCTCGCAGTCGCGGTAGCCCGCCGCCGGCTCAGTGCGCCGCGGAGAGGCGGCCCCGGCCCTGGTGGGTGAGCTGGTAGGCGGCGACCAGGAGCAGTGCGCCGCTGACGATGGCGTACAGGCCGATCGCCCACGCGATCGCGACCGCGCCGGCGGCCGGGCGGACCACGACGAACAGCCCGGCGACCACGGAGATCGCGCCGACCAGCGCCACGGTCCAGCCGCCGTGCTGGCGGGTGGCGAGCCACAGGTCGGCGACGCCGGTCACGATCGCCCACGCCCCGACGAGGACGGCCAGCACCACCACGGTGATGCCCGGCCAGACCAGCGCGAGCACGCCGGCGGCCAGGCCGAACAGCCCGGCGACCACCCGCGCCACGCGTGGTCCGGTGCCGTCGGCGAAGCCGGTCACCGGGTTCGTCGCGCCCGCGGACGGGCGCATCGCGTGCACGAGCTGCTCGATGCCGGTCGCGACCGCGAAGATCCCGAACAGCAGCGCGAGCGCGATCACCGTCACCGCGGGCCAGATGACCGCGAGGATCCCGAACGCGATGGCGAGGACCCCGCGCACACCGAGCAGCCACGCCTCTCTTCTGAGCATCATGCCCTCCTAGCGAGTCGGTCTTCGAGTTCGTCGATCCGGTCGAGCAGGTCCAGCACCACGCCGACGGCGGCGTAGTTGAGCGTCAGATCGTCGTGGAGCCGGCGGATGCGGGCCACGGTGGCCAGCTCCCGCACGGCGAAGCCGGGTGTGCCGCCCGGGCCGGCGGTGACCTCCACCAGCCCCAGCGTGACCAGCCGTGCCACGAGCTCGGGATGCAGCCCGGCCGCGGAGGCGAAGTCCTCCAGCGGCAGCCGCGCCGCTCGTACCAGTGGAAAGCTCATGCGGGGCTCCGGGGGTCGGTCGTGGACGCCGCGGCGAGTTCCGCGTAGAGCCGCCGCTCGCGCTCGGACAGGTCCGGCGGGAGGACGATGCGGACCTTGGCGTACAGGTCGCCGGCGGTGCCCCGGGGATTGGGCAGGCCCTTCCCGCGCAGCCGCAGCCGGCGCCCCGACGACGAGCCGGGAGGCACGTCCATGCGCACCTGCCCGCCCGGGGTCTGGACCGGCACGGGCGCGCCGAGCGCCGCCTCCCACGGCGTGACCGGCAGCTCGACCATGATGTCCCGCCCGCGGACCCGGTACCGCGGATGCGGCGACAACCGCACGACGAGGTAGAGGTCCCCGGACGGCCCGCCGTCGCTGCCGGGCCCGCCCTGCCCGGCGAGCCGGACGCGCTGCCCGTCGGCGACCCCCGCCGGGATGTCCACTGTGTACTGCCGCGGCCGCCCGGCGGGTCCCGGCAGCGTGATCGTGCGCCGGCCGCCGTGGTAGGCGTCCTCGACGCCGACGGCGAGCTCGGCCTCGGTGTCCGCGCCGGCCCTGCCCGGCGCCCGGTCCCGTGGGCCCGGCTGGTTGTACGGGGGCCGACGGCGCCCGGGGCCGGGTCCGGACCCGCCGAGGCCGTCGCGGAAGAGGCTGCCGAGCCAGTCGTCCCCAGAGCCCCCAGGGGCCCCAGCGGCCCCAGCGGCCCCAGCGGCCCCAGCGGCCCCGGAGGCGGCAGAGGCCGCGGGGGCCTCGCCCGGGCCGAGGCTCGCGTCGTACGCCCGGCGCCGCCGCGGGTCGGACAGCACCTGGTACGCCTCGGCGATCGCCTTGAAGCGTTCCTCCGCGCCGGGTTCGCGGTTCACGTCGGGGTGGTGCAGGCGGGCGAGGGTCCGGTACGCGCGCCGGACGTCCTCCCGGCGGGCGTTCCTCGGCACGCCGAGGTCTGCGTAGTAGTCGCGGGTGTCAACCGTCATCGGTCCCCCCAACTGGTGCGCCGACCGCGTCGACGGGTGGCCGGCCCACAGCTGGCACCGCGGGCCGGTCTCACGTCGCGCGCCTTGCGGGCCCGAACGGCCGCGGTCTCAGCTCATGCCGCTGCGACCGACCTGCCCCGTGCTGCCGGTCCCGGTGCTGCCGGCCTGCTGGCTCGCCGGTCCGGGCCGGGACTGGCCCTCACGCATCTGCTTCGCCTGCGCCGCGGGCGTCTCCGCCGGGTCCTCGGGCCGGCTCCGCGCCTGCTGCTGCTCCAGCCGGCCGGCGCTCTGCGCGCCCGCACCGGCGTTCTGCTGCTCCAGGACGCGTTTCCCGCTCTGGGACGCGCCCTTGACCGTGATGCGGCGGCTCTGCTCACCGCGCGCCTTCGGCGCCACGATGCTCAGCACGCCGCTGTCGAGGTCCGCCTCGACCCGGTCGTCGTCGATGTCGCCCGGCAGCGCGACGAGGAACTCGAACTCGCCCTCCTGCCGCGCGTGGTGGTGCATCGTGCCCGTGCGGCTGCGGGCACGGTAGCTGCCCGCCACCCGGATCTCGTTGTCCCGCAGGTCGATCCGTACATCGGAGGCGTCGACGCCGGGGAGGTCCAGGTCGACCCGGTAGGCGTCGGTGGTCTCCTCGATGTCGACCGGCACGCCGCCGATGCGGGGCAGCGCCGCCGCCGGGAACGTGAACGCTCGAGGTCGGGTCACCAGGAATGCCATCAGGAGGTCTCCCAACGGTGAGGGGATGTACGCGGCCATGCTGGGCCCCGCCCGGGTGACGTCGTCCCACCCACCGCGGATGAGCGCGGGGCGTCGCGTCGTTCGCTCCCTGCTGGTGATGGTGCTTCACCTGTGCGCTGGGCAGCGTTCGCCGCATGTATGAAGACGTGTTCATCGCGGAGATCCGCGAGAAGACCGGCCTCGCCACCGCCGAGGAGACCCGGCGCGCCGTCCGGGGCGTGCTGCACGCCCTGGCCACCCGCCTGCCGGACGGCTGGGTGCACCACCTCGCGGCGGAACTGCCACCGACGCTCTCGGAGCCGTTGTGGTCCTATCAGCACCTGTACGACCAGGAGGTGCACGTCGACTTCCTCGCCGACGTCGCCGCCCGCGCCGCGGTGCCGCCGGCCCTCGCCGAACGCCTGGCCCGCGCGGTCTTCGCGGCCGTCGCCAGCGCCGCCGACCCGGCCCTGCTGCGCCGCGTCTACGCCCCGCTGACCAGCGACATCCTGGTCCTGACCGAGTCCGACCGTTCCCTGCTGCCCGTCTGAACCGGGAAGGCCCCGTTCACCGCGAACGGGGTCTTCGGCAGGCATCGACCGGTGACGGTATCGTCGCTCGGATGGCTGCCGTGTGCGGGATCGACGACTGTGGCGTGCTCGCGATCGGCCGGTGCCGGGACTGCGGGTCCGCCTTCTGCATGTCGCACCAGGGCCGCAACCCCACGACCGGCGACGGGTACGCCGCGCTGTGCGAGCCGTGCGCCACCCGCCGGCACGCCGCGACGGCCGGGACCCGCGACGTCGCCCCGGTGCAGCGCCCCGCCGACGACCAGCGCTGGGTCATGTCCGGCCAGGCGGTGCGCGACCTGGTCGCGAAGGGTGTGCCGGCGCTGCCGGTGATCGAGCGACGGCACCGGACCGTGAAGCTGCGCTTCGGCGGCGAACGCGTCGAGATCGACGAGATCGAGGTCGGCACCGTGTGGGTCCTCGGCAGGTTCGAGTGGACCCAGCCGGTCGACGGCGTCGCCGAGACCCGCGAGCGGACCACCGGCCTGCTGGCGGAGCCCCGCGGCGGCTACCCGGTCACGGCGTTCCGGCACGCCGTCGCCCGCTGCCGCGTCACCGAGCTCGGCGCCACCCTGGTCCGCGACGGCGGCGCGGAGCTGGAGGCCCGCGCCATCCCCCTGATCGCCAGGACCGCCCGCCGCCTGCTGCGCGAATGACACGACCGGGAATGACACCCCCGGCGAGTTGACCCGTGCGGCGGCGGTACGCCAGTCTGGCTGCCATGCTCTCGTGGGGGCGCTTCCGGCGCTCGGCGCCCGACCTCGCCGCGGCCGGTCGCCGGCTGCTCTACCGCGGCGGCGTCGGCCTCGCCTACCTGGGCACGGTGCGCGCCGACGGCGGGCCGCGGGTGCACCCGGTCAGCCCGCTGCTCGTCGAGGACGGTCTCTTCGCCCTGCTCATGGTGTCCCCGAAGCTCGAGGACCTGCTCAGGGACGACCGGTTCGCGCTGCACACGTTCCCGCTGCACGACGGCGAGGACGCCTGCTACCTGACCGGCCGGGCCAGGTTCCCCCGGGACGAGGCGCTGCGCCGCAGCGTCGCCGCCGCGTTCCTGGCCGAGCGGTCCATGGCCGGGCCGCCGCCCGGCTTCGGGCAGAACGTCCTGGTCGAGCTGCTGATCGGCACGTGCGTGCTCAGCCGGGACGGTGAGCACGTCACCTGGGCGGCGGCCGGACCCCACCGGTTCGAGGTCGGCCGGCACCGCGGGGATCAGCGCGAGTACACCGCCGGCTCCCACAGCGGGCACCGCGCGACATGAACGATCGTGACAGCGACACCCGTCGCTGAAGCGAGGGTTCAGCCGCCCGTGACACCGGGTCTGGACTAGGCTCGCGCGGGTGATCGTCGTGCACGCCGCCTGGCTCGACGCTCGCCTGTGCCTGTGGGCCGAGGACCCCGACCTGCCGCCCGCCCAGCGCCGCGGCGGCCGCCGCCCGAAGGTCGCCCCGCACCCGTTCGCCGTCCGCGGTCTCCGCCTCGACGCGGACACCGGCGTCGCCGCGACCAGGACGCTCGCCCTGCCCACCCGCGGCGGCCTCCCCGAGCCGTCCCCCGCCGCCATGTCCCGGCTCACGCCCGCCGACGCTCCCCTCCAGCTGAGCGAGTGGGCGGTCGACACCGTCGAGTACGGCCCCGACGACGCCTACGCGCTGCTGCGCTCCACCGCCGTCGCCATCGCCGCCGACGACGGCACCGAGGACTTCGTCTTCGGCGACTCGGTGCGCGCCCTCGCCACCGTCGCGTCGTTCGCCGCCTCCCTCGTCCGCCGGGGGCGGATGCTGCCCGGTCTGCTCGACGGGGAGGCCCGCTGGATCCCGGTCCTGACCGGCAAGGACGCCGCCTACACGAGATCGCTGGCGCTGGCGCTGCCGCAGTCGGCGCTCGGCGCCTCCGGCACCCGGGCGGCACTGCTCACCGAGGTCCTCGACACCCTGGTCGACGCCGCCGCGCGGGCCGTGCTGCCCGCCGCGACCCACCGGGTCACCGGCACCGCCGGGGCCTGGCTGACCGCGCTCACCGGCACCGACCGCACCGTCGCCGGCGCCCCGGCCGAGCTCGACGCCCTCCGGAAGGACCTCCAGACCTGGCAGGCCGACGCCGTCGGCGGCGCGGTCCGCGCCTGCTTCCGGCTCGTCGAACCACCCGAGCCCGGCACCATCGAAGAGGCCCTCCGGACCGCCACGGCCGGCGACGACGAACCCGTCTGGCGGCTCGAATACGCGCTGCAGGCGGCCGACGAGCCCAGCCTCGTCGTCGACGCCGGCACCGTCTGGCAGGCGCACGGTCCCCTCGAACTGTCCCAGTGGCAGGTCCCCGCGCCGCAGGAGACGCTGCTCGCCGAGCTCGGCCGGGCCAGCCGCCTGTACCCGGCGCTCGAGGACTCGCTGCGCACCGCCACACCCGACGGCCTCACGCTCGACACCGCCGGCGCCCACCAGCTGCTCAGCGAGCACGCGCCGCTGCTCGCCGGCGCCGGGTTCGGGATGCTGCTGCCGGGCTGGTGGCGCAAGCCCCAGGCGCGGCTGGGCGCCCGGCTCACCGCCCGCAGCCCGTCCACCCAGCCCGGCACCGTCAACACCGCGAGCGCCGTCGGCCTCGGCAGCGTCATCGACTACCGGTGGGAGCTCGCCATCGGCGGCGACGCGCTCACCGAGGAGGAGCTGCGCCGCCTCGCCGACCTCAAGGCACCGCTCGTGCAGCTGCGCGGGCAGTGGGTCGAGCTCGACCCCCGCCGCCTCGCCGCCGGTCTGGAGATCATGCGCCGGCAGGCCGAGGACGCCGAGATGACGGTCGCCGACCTGCTGCACCTCGCCGGCGGCGACACCGAAGGCCCCGGCGGGCTGCCGGTCGTCGAGGTCGCCGCCGACGGCTGGCTCGGCGACCTGCTGTCCGGGGACACCGAGCTGCGCGTCCCGGCCGCCGAGCCGCCACCCGCCTTCACCGGCAGTCTCCGCCCGTACCAGCTGCGCGGCCTGAGCTGGCTGAGCTTCCTGGAGTCGGCCGGGCTCGGCGGCATCCTCGCCGACGACATGGGGCTGGGCAAGACCGTGCAGCTGCTCGCGCTGCTGGCCCGCGACGCGCCCGGCCCGACGCTGCTCGTCTGCCCGATGTCGCTGGTCGGCAACTGGCAGCGGGAGGCCGCGAAGTTCGCGCCGAGCCTGCGGGTGCACGTCCACCACGGCGCCGAGCGGGCCCGCGGCGCCGACTTCCGCGCCGCCGTCGCCGCCTCCGACGTCGTCATCACCACCTACGCGATCGCCGCCCGCGACGCCGTCGCGCTGAAGTCCATGCCCTGGCACCGGCTCGTCCTCGACGAGGCCCAGGCCGTCAAGAACGCCGCCACCAAGCAGGCGACCGCCGTGCGCGGGCTGCCCGCCCGGCACCGCATCGCCGTCACCGGCACCCCGGTCGAGAACCGGCTCGCGGACCTGTGGTCCATCATGGACTTCGCCAACCCCGGGCTGCTCGGCTCCGCCACCAAGTTCCGCGAGCGCTTCGCCGAGCCCGTCGAGCGCCGCGGCGACGCCGACGCCGCCGCCCGGCTGCGCCGCATCACCCAGCCCTTCGTGCTGCGCCGGCTCAAGACCGACCGCAGCATCATCTCCGACCTGCCGGAGAAGCTGGAGATGGAGGTGCTGTGCAACCTCACCCGCGAGCAGGCGTCGCTGTATCAGGCCGTCGTCGACGAGATGCTCGGCAAGATCGAACGCAGTGAGGGCGTCGCCCGGCGCGGCCTGGTCCTGGCGACCATGACCCGGCTCAAGCAGATCTGCAACCACCCGGCGCACGCCATGCGCGACGGCAGCCGCCTCGCCGGGCGCAGCGGCAAGCTCCTGCGCCTGGAGGAGATCCTCGACGAGGTCCTCGCCGCCGGGGAACGGGCCCTCGTCTTCACCCAGTACGCGGAGTTCGGCGGCATGCTCCGCGCCCACCTGTCCGCCCGGCTCGGCCGCGAGGTCGCCTACCTGCACGGCGGCCTCGACAAACCCGCCCGCGACGCGCTCGTCGCCCGCTTCCAGGCGGCCGCGCCGTCCTCGCCGCCGGTGTTCGTGCTGTCGCTCAAGGCCGGCGGGACCGGGCTCACCCTGACCGCCGCCAACCACGTCGTGCACGTCGACCGCTGGTGGAACCCGGCGGTCGAGGACCAGGCCACCGACCGCGCGTTCCGGATCGGGCAGCGCCGCGCCGTGCAGGTCCGCAAGTTCGTCACCGCCGGCACCGTCGAGGAGAAGATCGCCGCGATGATCAACGAGAAGCGTGGCCTCGCCGCGAGGATCGTCGGCACCGGCGAGCAGTGGCTGACCGAGCTGTCCACCAGTGAGCTGCGCTCCCTGCTCGCTCTGGAGGCGGGCGCGGTCGTCGAGTAGCTAGACTGCACCGATGTTCGTGATCACGCTCAGCTATCTGGTCGGCGTCGAGGAGATCGACGAGGCGATGCCCGCGCACCTCGAGTGGCTCGAGGCGCAGTACGAGGACGGCGTCTTCCTCGCCTCCGGCGCGCAGGTCCCGCGCAAGGGCGGCGTCATCCTCGCCGCCGGGCTGCCCCGCCTGGAGCTGGAGGCGCGGCTGTCGCTGGACCCGTTCCAGCAGAAGAACCTCGCCGCCTACGAGGTCGTCGAGTTCGTCCCGCGCGTGGTCAAGCCCGGCCTGGAGGCTCTGCAGGCGTGACCACCCCTGACTACTGGGGGTCCCGGACCGTCAAGGTCGAGGGCGGGATCCGGGCCCGCAGCACCCGCGGCGACATCGGCGAGAGCTGGTGGAGCAAGCGCTTCCTCGGCGTCCTCGAGTCGTTCGCGCTCGGCACCCGCCTCACCCGCGGCCGCAACTACGCCCGCGCCGGGCAGGTCCTCACCCTGACCGTCGAGCCCGGCACCGTCGCCGCCGTCGTGCAGGGGTCGCGGCCCACGCCGTACCAGGTGAGCATCGCCCTGCGCGTCTTCGACGACGACGTGTGGCACCGGGTCGAGGCCGCCCTCGCCGCGGAGGCCCTCGGCGCCGCGAAGCTCCTCGCCGGCGAGATGCCGCCGCACGTCGAGGACGTGTTCGCCGCCGCCGACGCGCCGCTCTTCCCCAGCCGCGTCCACGACCTCACGATGCGCTGCTCGTGCCCCGACGCCGCCGTGCCGTGCAAACACCTCGCCGCCGCCTTCTACCTCCTCGCCGAGCGCTTCGACGCCGACCCGTTCCAGATCCTGCTGTGGCGGGGCCGCGGCCGCGAGACCCTCCTGGCCAACCTGCGCACCCTGCGCACCGGGGCCGGCACCGCGTCCGCCGAGGCCACCGGGTCCGCCGAGGCCGCCGCGCCGGTCGTGACGGGGGCCGCGCGGGTCCTCGCCGACATGGACGAGCCGGAGGTCGAGCTGGAGCGGTTCTGGTATCCGCCGGTGCCGCTCGCCGAGCCGGAGCCCGCGGCGGTGACCGGCCGGGACCTCCTGCTGCGCCAGCTGCCCACCCCGCCGGCGGCGCTGGGCGGGCGGGACCTGCTCACGGCATTGCGCGGCTGGTACCGGTAGGCCCGTTCACGTTCGGGTAGGGTCGCGGACATGACCGGTCCGTACCCGCCGCAGCAGCCGGATCCGCTCCAGCCTGGGCAGTCCGGCGGACCGGACGACGACCAGCCACCGCCGGGCACGCAGCCGCCCCCGGGCCCGCCGCCGCAACACCCCGCGCCGCAGCCCGCCGCACCACAACACCCCGCACCACAACACCCCGCACCGCAACAGCCGCCTGCGCCGCAGCCGTTCGCCGCGCCGCAGCCCTTCGCCGCGCCGCAACCCTTCGGAGCCCAGCAGCCCTTCGGGGCCCCGCAGCCGTTCGGAGCCCCGCCACCGGCAAGCGCCCCGCCGCAGCCGTTCGGAGCCCCTCCACCCGCGAGCGCACCACCCGCGAGCGCGCCACCCGCGAGCGCACCACCCGCGAGCGCGCCACCGGCGAGCGCACCACCGCAGCCGTTCGGGACCCAACCGCCGTACGGAGCGCCGCCGCCGGCAAGCGCCCCGCCCGCGAGCGCACCACCGCAGCCGTTCGGAGCCCAACAGCCCGGCCCGCCGCAGCCGTACGGGGGCCCGCCACCGCTGGGCGGTCCGCAGCCGTACGGGGCGCGGCAACCGCACGGCGCGGCGCCCCAGCGGGACAAGCTGGTCGTCCCGCTCATCATCATCGTCGCGACGCTGCTCGTGCTGTGCCTGGCAGGCGCCGCCGGCGCCGTCTTCTTCCTGCGGGAGGAGCCCGGCGCCGACGACAAGACCTCAGAGATCGTCGGCGGCTGACCGTGCGGCGGCGTGCGACGGTCGCGGCGCTGTGCCTCACGGCGGCCCTCGCCGGCTGCGGTGCCCCCGCCGGCACCGACGGAGATCTCGCCAACGGCTGGCCCGCGCTGCCCGCCGCCTCCTACTCCCCGCCCGCCGTCGGCGCCTGCCTGAAGGGCGCGGCCGGCGCGTTCGAGCCGTCGGTGGCGCCGCTGCAGGCCACGGACTGCGCCGAGCCGCACGCCGTCGAGGTCGTCGGCGGCGGTCCCGTCCCCGACGCCGCCGCGCCGCCCGCCTGGGACAGCGACGCCAGCCGCGCCGCGTACGCCGAGTGCGACAAGGCCGCCGCCGCCTACCTCGGCGGCGACTGGCGCACCGGCCGGCTGTTCCCCGTCTTCCGCATGCCGGCGCCCGCCGTCTGGCAGGCCGGCGGGCGGCAGTACCTGTGCGGGATCGCCGAGGCCGCCGACGACCTGTTCGCGCCGCTGGACCGCACCGGCAGCGTCAAGGGCGGCCTGGGCGGCGAGGCGCAGGACAAGCCGCTCGCGCTCACCTGCGTCCAGCTGTCCGGCGGCGCCCTGGACGGCAAGGGCTTCTACGGCACCGTCGACGGTGTCAAGCCGGTCGGCTGCGACACCCCGCACGACACGGAGTTCGTCGGCGCGTGGACGGCCCCCGCCGGCGAGTACCCGTCGCAGCAGCGGCTCAAGGAGCTCGCCGGGGACGCCTGCTACCTGAAGATCGCCCAGTTCCTCGGGATCTCGCAGACCGCCCTGTACCAGCGCGGCGACATCTACACGTTCTGGACCGGGCTCACCGCCAACCAGTGGGCGCTCGGCGACCGCACGGCCCACTGCTTCCTGAACGTGTCGACGAAGACGCCGCTGCGGGCCTCGGTCCGCGGCCTCGGCACGAAGAAGCTGCCATAAGGTGCTGACGCTGCCGGACCCCTGCGTGGTCGTGCTGGTCGGGCCGGGCGCGGCCGGGAAGTCGACGTGGGCGGAGGCGCACTTCGCGGCGGGGCGGATCGTGAGCAGCGACCGGCTGCGGGCGCTCGTCGGCGCCGGCGAGGACGACCTGAGCGCCAGCGCCGACGCGTTCGCGCTGCTCGACACGATCGTCGCGCAGCGGCTGCGGCGCCGGCTGACGACCGTCATCGACACGCTCGGCCTCGACGCGGGGCGGCGGGCGGCCTGGGTCGCGGCGGCGCGGGAGCACGGGCTGCCGGTGGTCGCGATCGCGTTCGACACGCCCGCCGCGCAGTGCCGGGCCCGCAACCGGGCCAGGACCATCGGGCGGATCCCGGCCGACGCGCTCACCACCCAGCTGCGGACCTGGGCGAGGACCAGGGAAGGGCTCGCGGCGGAGGGGTTCGACGCGGTCCACACGCAGACCCCCGTGCGGACGGTGCAGGAGTCCTTCGCCGGGGCCGCGGAGGCGCACCGCCGCCAGGAGGACGACCCGGCGCGGCTGCGGTTCGGCCTGCACATCGGCGAGTTCGAGGACGTCGACGTACGAGCCACCGCGACCGCCGCCGAGGACGCCGGCTTCGACGCGATCTACGTGATGGACCACTTCCGGCAGATCCCGCAGCTCGGCCGGGCCTGGCAGCCCTTCCTGGAGAGCTACACGACCCTGGCCTACCTCGCGGCGTGCACGACCAGGGTGCGGCTCGGCGCGCTGGTCACCGGCATCACGTACCGCAACGTCGCGCACCTCGGCAAGATCGTGGCGACCCTGGACGTGCTCAGCGGCGGCCGGGCGGTGTGCGGGCTGGGACTCGCCTGGTTCAAGGAGGAGCACGTCGCCTACGGCTGGTCGTTCCCGTCCGTCGCCGACCGCTACGCGCTGCTGGAGGACGCGCTGCGGGTACTGCCGCTGCTGTGGGGCAAGGGCAGCCCGCGGTTCGAGGGGCGGGCCCTGACGGTGCCGGAGGCGCTGTGCTACCCGCGGCCCGTGCAGGAACGGGTGCCGATCATCGTCGGCGGCAACGGCGAGCGGCGCACCCTGCGGCTCGCTGCGACCTACGCCGACGCCGCCAACGTCATGGGTGACCTCGCCACCGTGCGGCGCAAGGCCGGGGTGCTGCGCGGGTACAACCCGGACACCCGCCTCACCCACCTGGGCACCGCGCTCGTCGCGGCCGACGACCGGCACCTCGCCGACCTCGTCGAACGCCGCCGCGGCCGCCGGTCCCGGGAGTCCTACGCGAAGGACGTGAACGCGGGCACCGTCGCCGACCACATCGGCCGCTTCCGGCAGCTCGCCGACGCCGGCGTGGGCGAGGCGATGGTCCGCCTGCCGGACCCGGAGTACGTCGGGCCGATGGCCGAGGTGATGGCGGCGTTCCGTTAAGGCGTGTTTGGTCGGTGGGGTCGGAGCGAGGCGAGGTCCAGGCGTCGGCTGGGGCCGCGCCGGGCGCGCCTGGATACCGGTGTTGTATCCAGGTGTGACCGGCGTGGTTCCAGGCGGCGTCTGGGCCCGCCGCAGCCCGGCATCCACTGACCAAACACGCCTTAGCTGGCGGAGTCGGCGATCGCCTGGCGGAACACCTTCGAACGGTGGGCGTAGTTGTCGAAGCGGCCGTAGCTGGGCGCCGCCGGCGACATCAGCACGACACCACCCGCGGGGGTCACCTTCCGGGCGAGGGCGACCGCGTCGACGAGGCTGTCGCTGACGTACGTGGTGAGCAGCGGCAACCCTTCGAGGAGTCCGACGAGCCGGGCCCCGCTGTCCGGCATGCCGATCACGGTCGTCGGTGCGGTGGCGGCGGCGAAGTACTCGCGCAGCGGCGAATAGTCGACGCCGCGGTCCTCGCCGCCGAGCAGGACCGTCAGCGGCCGGTCCCGGAACGCCTCGATCGCGTGGATCGCGGCCTGCGGGATCGTGGACAGCGAGTCGTCGACGAACGTGAGCCCGGACGAGTCCTCGATGCGTTCGAGGCGGTGCGGCAGCCCGGCGAACGCCCCGAGGGCGGCCTGCAGGTCCGGCGCCGCCGCCACCACGTCGACGCCGTAGGCCCGCAGGACGCCGAGGGCGACGCAGAGGTTGGCCTCGTTGTGGGTGCCGAGCAGGCGCAGCGCCGTGCGGGGGAACAGCCGTGTGCCGCCGAGGCGGAACTCGCCGTCGCGGACGTGGAAGGAGTCCTCGCCGCCGACGACGTGCAGCGGCAGGCCGGTGAAGCGGCGGCCGAGCTCCGCCAGCACGGACGCGGACCCGGCGTGCACGACCACCGCCTCGGGGCCGTTGGCGACGAGGTTGAGCTTCACGCGGTAGTACTCGTCCTCGCCGCCGGTCCAGTCCAGGTGCTCCGGGAACAGGGAGGTGACCGCCGCGACGCGGGGCGAGTCGTCGAGGTCGGCGCACTGGTACGCCGACAGCTCCAGCACATAGGCGGGCGCGGCCGGCAGGTCCAGCACCGGGATGCCGATGTTGCCGCCGAGCTCGTTGGGCCGGCCGGCGGCGGTGAGCAGGTGGCTGACGAGGCTGCTCGTGGTGCTCTTGCCCTTGCTGCCGGTCACCCCGACGGTCTCGGCGCGGTGCGCGGCCATCCACAGCGCGGTGCCGCCGGTGACCCTGACCCCGGCCTCGCGCAGCAGCACCATCCACGGGTGGGTCTGCGCGACGCCGGGCGAGCGGACGACGACGTCGGCGGCGCGCAGCGCGTCGAACCCGGCGGGCCCGGCGTGCAGCGGCGCGAGCGCGGCGAGCTCCGGCGACCAGTCCTTGGCCAGGAAGTTCTGCCGGTCGTCGACGACGACCAGCGACGCGGGGGCGGACGGCGCGATCGCGCGGACGGCGGCGACGCCCTCCCGGCCGGTGCCCCAGACGGCGACGCGGCGGCCGCGCAGGTCAGCGAGCTGCACCGAGACCCTCCAGGGCGGCGAGGTAGACCGGCGGGACCAGGTTGGGTCCGTCGCCGCGGAACGTGGCTTCGACCTCGGCGTCCGGCGGCAGCGTCGCCTCCGCGGTGAGCGCCGACACGATGAGGGTGTCCTTCCACTCGTCCTGCTCCGCGAGCAGCCGCAGCGCGACGAGGGACTCCTCGATCTCACCCACGCACTCGAACGGCTTGTGCGCGGTGAGGCCCATCAGTTCGCGATACCCCGGCAGCTGCGTGGCGTCGGCGAAGATGTCGGTGCCGAAGATCCCGAGCAGGCGCTCCCGGCCGGTGAACGGCGCCATGGCGAGGAACACGAACCGGCACTTCGGGCAGTGCCCGCACCACCGGTCGGTCGCGTCGCGCTGCTTGAACGCCGCGTTGCAGCTGGTCACGACCGCGTCGTAGGCGGTGAACTTCGCGAACAGCGCGGCGATGTGCAGCTCCGACAGGCCGCGCAGCAGCGAGAAATACGCCTCCTGCAGGCCGGCGTGGGCGAGTAGCGCGTCGCGGAGGTGCGCCTCGGCGGGCAGGCCCTTCGACCACTGGTGGTTGATGTCGCGGCCGAGCCACTCCAGGTTGGGCACTGAGGCGGAGGCCTCGTTGGACATGACGACCGGCCCGACTCCGTGCATGAGCGACGCGGCGACCGCGATGAGCGAGTTGATCGCCGTGACGGGGATGTGGCCGTTGTACGCCCCGGCGGCGTTGAGCTCGCGCATGCGCGGGTCGAGCGTGCGGCGGACGGTGCGGACCGGCTGCGGCGACACCGCCATGACGCTCTTGATGATCGGGTTGGGGTTGACCGCGAACAGCACCGGGTCGAGGCCGGCGCGCTGCAGCGCCTCCATCGTGACGATCGAGTCCTTGCCGCCGCCGACCGCGGCCAGGGGCGGCCCGGCCGGCTCGTGGATCTCGGCGGGCGGCTCGGCGTAGGGGCCGGGGACGATGTCCAGGTCCAGAACGTAGGCGAGCTTGTTCTGGTACGCGAACTCGCCGAGGCCCTCGCGATACAGCGCGAACACCCACGGCAGCGCCTTCTCGGCGAGCGGGAACCCGAGCTCGACCCGCTCCGGCGCGGCGATCTTGTAGTAGGACGTCGACGCCGCCACATACAGCAGGTCGAGGACCCCGTCCAGGGCCGGCGGCAGGACCGACGGCGGTCCGAAGTCGACGGTCTCGGTGAGCACGAGGTCACCGAGCGCGTAGTGGAAGCGGGCGACGCCGGTCGACGGGTCGAACTCCCGACCGGGGAAGCGCAGCGCTTCGACATTCACGCGGGATCTCCTAGCTTCGCGACGCGGACCGGGCAATCCTAGCCTCCGCACGGACCGCGCCGGTCGCTGTCCGCAGTCGGGTTCCCGCCTGCCCTGCGTCACATCGACGCTCACCGAACGTGACCGGGATCGCTCTCTATGGCGGGAACACGTACGCTCTGGCCATGCGTGCCCAGGGGCAGGTCGCGGGTTCGGCGGCGTCGGCGTTGACGCTGCGTGAGTCCCGTGGCAGCTGGGTGATCCCGGTCCCGTGACCTGCACGGTGGCTGGGCGAGTGACGGCAACCCCGCCGTCCGCTGCCGGACGCACAGACTCTGGGGGCTATGCAGCGTGGGACAGATGCACTACGGCGAGCCGGTCAACCCGGCATCGGGCAGGGCGAGCGTGCCGGGTCCGCCCGGCGGGCCAGGAGGGCCGAGCGGTCCGTTCGACGGTGACGGGCCGCCCACCGGCCGCGCTTCCGTAGGACGGGCGGGTGTCGGCAGGGCCGGCGTGCCCTCCCCCGGCGAGCCGGTGACCGGGCGGGCCTCGATCCCGGGCCCGGGCCCGGGTCCGGGTCCGGCGCCGGACTTCTCGAAGGGTCCGATGCGGGGCTCGGCGCAGGTTCCGGTGCAGGGCGCGGTGCGGGCCTCGGCCTCCGTGCAGGGCTCGGCGCGCGTGGCGGCGCCCGCCGCCGCGGCGGACATCCCCGAGGGGCGGCCCGCCGCCGGCTCCCGCGCGAAGAAACGCCGCCGGCGCAACATCATCATCGCGTCGCTCGCCGCGTTCATCATGCTCACCGGCATCGGGCTGGTCGCCGGCACGTACTACTTCGACGCCGTGGAACTGCCCGACGACATCGCCCTGGACCAGTCGACGTCGATCTACTACGCCGACGGCCCGCTGATGGCGCGGATCGGCAGCAAGAACCGCACGCTGGTGAAGTTCGAGGACATCCCGGAGCACGTGCAGCACGCCGTCGTCGCGGCCGAGGACAACTCGTTCTACACCAACGACGGCGTCGACTACATGGGCGTCGCCCGTGCCGCGTGGAACAACCTCACCGGCGGCGAGCTGCAGGGCGCGTCGACGATCAGCCAGCAGTACGCCCGGAAGTGGGCGACCCTCGAAGGCGTCACCTACGGCCGGAAGGTCCGCGAGGCCATCATCGCGCTCAAGCTGAACCAGCAGTACAGCAAAGAGCAGATCATGACGATGTACCTCAACATCGTCTACTTCGGCCGCGGGGCGGACGGCATCCAGGCGGCGTCGTACGCCTACTTCAACAAGTCGGTCAAGGACCTGACGGTGACCGAGGGCATGGTCATCGCCGGGATCATCAAGAACCCGAACGGCAACAACGAGAAGGGCAGCCCCTTCGACCCGACGGTCAACAAGGAGGAGGCGCAGGGCCGCTTCGACTACATCAAGCGGCAGATGGTGGCCCTGAAGTTCATGTCCGAGACCGACGCGGCGAAGCTCGGGCTGCCGGAGACGGTGATCACCCAGGCGCAGAACCGGGCCAACAACCTGGTGGCCAACACGTCGCTGGACAAGCCCGAGGGCCTCGCCGTGCACCACGTGCTGCAGGAGGTCGCGGGGATCACCGACCCGAAGACCGGCGCGCTGCTCTACGAGGACGTCGACCCGCAGGGCAAGAAGAACTTCGACAAGATCCGCAACGGCGGTCTGAAGATCATCAGCACCCTCGACTCCCGCATGCAGCAGGTCGCGGTGCAGGAGGGCAGCGCCACCAGCAAAGAGTCCAACATGTACGGCCAGAAGCCCAACCTGCAGGCCGCCCTGGTCGCGGTGGAGCCGGGCACCGGCGCCGTCAAGGCCTACTACGGCGGCGACAAGGGCTCCGGCAACGACTACGCCGGCTTCTACATGGACCCGGTGCTGAGCGACGGCGAGCCGAACTGCTGCGGCGGGCACCCGCCGGGCTCGACGATGAAGGTCTACACCCTCGCCACCGCGCTGATGGCCGGCTACAGCATCGACTCCTACTGGAACGGCGTGCCGCAGGACTTCCCGGGCCGCACCGCGGCGCTGAAGAACCAGGTGAAGAACGCGACCGAGGGCCCGATCCCGAAATGCAAGTCGGGCTCCGGCACGTGGTGCACCCTGGACGAGGTCACGGTCGAGTCCCTCAACGTGCCGTTCTACGCGATCACGCTCCAGCTCGGCGTCGACAAGGTGATCGACACCGCGCGGGCCGCGGGCATCACCAGCATGTGGGCCACCGTCAAGGTCGACGGCAAGGACGTGTCGCAGCGGCAGGACCTGGTCAAGCAGTCCGGCAAGGACGTCGCGAAGTACTTCGGCAACGAGGTCGGCTTCGGCCAGTACCCGATCACCGTGCTGGACCACGCGGGCGGCATGGCCACCTTCGCCGCCCGGGGCCTGGCCGCGAAGACCCACTTCCTGAAGGAGATCTGGAAGGAGGACACCCGCACCTACGCGGAGGTCCTGAAGCCGACCCGGATCCCCGGCTTCACCGAGGGGATGGCCGACGACCTCACCACCGTGCTGCGGGGCGTGCCGGTGCACTACGACCTGAAGGCCGCGCACGGCTACCAGCTCGCCGGCAAGACCGGCACCTGGCAGCTGGGCAACACCACGGACAACGCGCACGCCTGGATGGGCGGCTACGTCCCCTACGACAAGGCGAAGAACGCCCCCGGCCTCGCCGCCGCCGTCTGGGTGGGCAACAAGGGCAACGAGGAACCCATCGAGTTCAAGAACGGCTCGAAGATCATCGGCGGCAAGCTGCCCGGGCCGATCTGGCGGGACTTCCTCGACGGGGCGCTGACCAAGGTCAAGATGCCGAAGGTGTCGTTCCTGCCCTCGAAGGGCGTCGGCGACAAGGACGTCGGCACGGGCGTCACCCCCAGCGCGAGCACGCCCGTCGACCCGGCCAACCCGAGCCCCGGGCCCAACCCGAACCCGAATCCGAGCAACAGCACCAGCACGAGCCCGAAGGCCAGCCCGAGCGTGAGCCCGAGCAAGCGCAACTGACCCGCTCGTACACCGGCGGGGGGGGGGGCGAGGGGGTGGGGGGCTTTTCTATTTTCCGGGGGGAGCTCGGGCGCTTCCTCGTTCTCTGCGGGGCTCCACGTACCGATGATACCACTTTCC
>NZ_JBVJIJ010000046.1:0-69283 GCF_055586325.1 Dactylosporangium sp. NPDC051087
GACCGCCCCTGCCCCGGCGGCGGCGTCGTCTCCAACTGCAGCGGCATCGCCCAGAACAACTGGCAGTTCACCCAGATCACCGCGACCTTCACCGGATAGGCACTGATCCGTTGAAGCAGCAGGGGCCGGCCTTACGGGGCCGGCCCCTTCGCTATGCGGTGGTGGCCTCGGCGAGCAGGTCCATCGCGGCGGGGAGGGAGCCGGCGCGGCGCTGGCGGTCGGCGCCGGTGCCCTCGGCGCGCAGGCGGGACAGCTCCGCGGCGACGACGGCCTCGTCGCCGTGGCGGTGCAGGGCCGGGCCGACGGTGGAGACGAGCAGGTCGACCATGTCCCAGGCGGGCACCGCGCGCCGGGCGCGCAGGTCCATGAGGGTGCCGCCGAGGCCCTGATGGGCGGCGCTCCAGTGGGCGGCGCGCAGCAGGTGCTCCGGCGGGCGGGTGGCGGGGCGGCCGGCGGCGATGTCGGCCAGGACGGTGCCGACGAGCGCACGGGTGAGGCCGGCGAGCAGGACGGCGTCGCCCGCGGTCGGGCACACGTCGGTGACGCGGACCTCCACCGTCGGGTACCGCCGCGACGGCCGCACCCACCACAGCACCATCGTGTCGTCGAGCATGGTGCCGCTGCCGACGAGCTCGGCGACGGTGCGCTCGTAGTGCGCCACGGACGTCAGATAGGGCGCCGGTCCGAGGCTCGGCCACCGGTCCAGCTGGATGCTGCGCCAGCTGGCGTGGCAGGTGTCCGCGCCGGCGTGGAACGGCGAGTTCGCGGTCATCGCCTGCAGCACCGGAAGCCACGGCCGCAGGTGGTTGCAGACCTGCACGGCGACCTCCGGGTCGGGGACGCCGACGTGGACGTGGCAGCCGCACAGGGCGGGGTCGTGGGCGATCGGACCGTAGTGCCGGGCGATCGCGTGGAAGCGCGGCGTGTCCTCGACGCTGAGGTCGGGCTCGGCGACCGGGGTCGCGGCGACGGCGACCAGCCGGGCCCCGGCGGCCCGCGCGGCGGCGCCCGCGGCGGCCCGGTTCGCGGCGAGGCGCCGGCGCAGCTCGGGCAGTGTCGTGCAGACCGGCGTGACCATCTCCATCATGCTGCGGCGGAACTCGACCCTGGTCTGCTCGCGGGCCGGCCCGGCAAGCGCTTCCCGGGCGGCGTCGGCGGCCGGCGCGTTGCCCCACGTGCCGGGGTCCAGCAGCAGGAACTCCTCCTCGACCCCGACGGTCAGCGGCTGCCCGGCGATGCCGCCGGCGAGGTCGGCGAGGTCGGTGAGACCTGCGGTCAGCGACATCAGCGGGTCCTCTCCGCGACGAGGACGCACACGGCGATCCGTTCGGCGTGGGCGTAGGCGTCGTCGAGGTTCTCGCCGTACACGTCGGGGTCGACCTCGCGATACGTCCAGCGCAGGTTGGTGCCGTCGAGCCGGGCGGCGGCCGCGGCGAGCAGCGGGTCGTGCCCGTCGACGATGCCGGTGCCGCTGAACAGCACCAGGGAGCCACCTGCCGACAGCCGGCGCAGCGCGGTGTCGAGCACGGCGAGCGGCAGGTCGTGGCCGTGTTCGCCGCCGCCGTCACGGTACCGCCGCCGCTGCGGGTCGATCATGAACGGCGGGTTGGACACGATGAGGTCGAACTGCCCGTCCACGCCGCTGAGCAGGTCGCTGTGCACGGCGGTGACGGGCACGCCGGCCAGCCCCGCGTTGACGGCGGTGAGCCGCAGCGCCTCCGGGTTGATGTCGACGGCGACGACCTCGGCGTCCGGCGCGTGCCGCGCGACGGTGACCGCGACCGCGCCGCTGCCGCAGCCGATGTCCACGGCCCGCCGCGGCGGCGCCGGCAGGCTCCGCAGGTGCGCGGCGACGGCGTCGCAGGTGCGCAGCGTGTCCGGGCCGAAGAACACGGCGTCGGGCTGGGCGGCCGGGAACGCGGAGTGGAAGAACAGCGCGCCGTCGTAGCTGGAGCAGCGGACCCGGCTGCGCCAGGTGTCGCCGTCGCGGTCCAGGACACCGGCCTCGTCCAGCAGTGCCACCAGCCCGTCGGAGAGCACGCCGGGGCCGAAGGGGCGGCTCCAGCCGAGCACGTCGCGCAGGGACCGGGCCCGGACGCTGCCGGGGCGGCGGCCGACCCGCTCGTGGGTGGCGGGAGTGACGGGAGTGAACCGGTATCCGGTTTCCCGCAGCGCTTCGCCGAGCCGCCGCAGGGCCGCGTCAGCATAGACCGGCGTGCCGGTGGCAGAGGACATGCCGCCCCCTTTCCCCTCAAAGTTCCTGCTTAACCAGCTCTTGCGGGGGAACACGACGGCCATGCGACTGCCCAGCCCCCGCGGACCCGGCTCCGAGATGCTGATCGACGCGCTCGCCGGTCCGCCACGCGACCTGCCCGCCGGCGCCGGCCCGGACACCGAGGAGGACCTGCAGCTCAGCCTGCACATCTGCTACGAGCTGCACTACCGCGGGTTCGACGGGGTCGACGACCGCTGGGAGTGGCAGCCGTCGCTGCTGGCGCTGCGCCGGGCCGCCGAGGAACGCTTCGAGGACGCGTTGCGCGCGGCGGTGGCCGTACCGGCGCCGCGGCCGCACCTGGATGTGCCGCACGCACTCGCGGAACTGGTCGCCGCGGACGACTCGCCGTCGCTGTCGAAGTTCCTGAAGGCGCGGGCGAGCATCGGGCAGTTCCGCGAGTTCGTGACGCACCGCTCGATCTACCACCTGCGGGAGGCGGACCCGCACACCTGGGCGATCCCCCGCCTGGCCGGGCCGCCGAAGGCGGCGCTGGTCGAGATCCAGGCCGACGAGTACGGCGGCGGGCGCACCGAACGCATGCACGCGGAGCTGTTCCGCGCCACGATGCGGGAGCTGGACCTCGACGACACCTACGGCGCGTACCTGGACGACGTCCCGGCGGTCACGCTCGCGACGAACAACCTCATGTCGCTGTTCGGGCTGCACCGGCGGCTGCGCGGGGCGGCGCTCGGCCACCTCGCCGTGTTCGAGATGACGTCGTCGCTGCCGAACCGCCGCTACGGCGACGGGCTGCGCCGCCTCGGCGGCAACGCGACCGCGACCCGCTTCTACGACGAGCACGTCGAGGCCGACGCCGTGCACGAGCAGATCGCCGCGCACGACCTCTGCGGAGGGTTCTGCGCGCAGTACCCGCAGGAGGCGGCGACGGTGCTGTTCGGGGCGGCCGCCGCGCTCGCGCTCGACGGCCGCTTCGCCGCCCACGTCCTGGACGCCTGGGCGGCCGGTCAGTCGTCGCTGGCCGGCCGGGTGCCCACGGCGGCGCTGGGTGCGCTGGGGGCGTGAAAGCCGACGACCTTGTGGGTGCCGTCGCAGAACGGTTTGATCGCCGACCGCCCGCAGCGGCACAGCGCGACGGTGGCCCGGCCCGGGTCGACGGCCTCGCCGTCCTGGGTGAGCAGCGTGAACGGGCCGCGCAGCAGCAGCGGCCCGTCCTCGCAGACGGTCACGGACGTGACGGGATCCTCCATGCCGCAGGGGTGCCCGCGCACCCCTGCGGCAAACGCGTCACCGCAAGCGGCGCAGGAAGCCGGCGTCGACGAACTTGAAGTTGGTGCTCTCCCGGTCCCCGGCGACCGGGGTGTTCTCCCCGTCGTGCACGACCAGCAGGCCGTTCGGGAAGCCGGGCAGCGCGGTGGCGGTCACGGCCGCGCCGTCGCACGCCTGGGAGCCGTCGGCGCGGGCGCCGTCGACGACCGCGAAGTGGCCGGTGGGGCGCAGCGTCAGCCGGTCGTAGGTGTAGAACGTGTCGTCGCCCTGGCTGGACACGATCAGGGTGCCGGTGACCGGGCCGGTGCGCAGGATCGTGAGACCCTCGACGTCCGCGGCGATGCGACCGCCGTAGCCGGGGTCGGCGGCGTAGTCGACGACGCAGTCGTCCTCGGCCTCGTCGAAGCGGGCCGGGACGCCGAACTCGCGGGTGCGTTCCACGGACTGCGGCGCGCCGTGGAAGCGGCCGCCCCACACCGGGATCCGCCACAGCCCGACGGTCTCCTGCGCCAGGTACGCGACCCGGGTCGCCGGGTCCACGACGCTGCCCTCGACCTGGGGTCCGTCGCCGGGGTCCGCGCACGGCGACCACGACGTGCCGTTCGGCAGCCGGAACGTCGACGGCAGGGTCAGCCGGTCCGCCCGCCGGTAGGTGACCTTGTCCCCGGCGGCGGCGAGCTCGAACAACCCGACGTCGCTGGTGCTGCGGCGGCTGACCACGGCGTAGTCGGTGCCGTCGAAGTCCCGGTACGTGGCCAGGCCGTAGGCGGTGCGCTGGTCCTCGACCTCCGCCTGGTCGGCGCTGAACGCGAACGGCACGCCCGCCGCGGTCACGTCGGTGAGCAGGCCGGTGCCGGGGTCGATGCGGTAGAAGCGCAGCTGGTCGCGGCCCCGGTCGGTGACGACGGCCAGGTCCACGGTGCGGCCGCCGAGCCGGAAGCCCAGGACCAGGTCGACGTTGTTGAAGCGGCCGTCCGGCCCGGTGGCGATCGCCTGCCGTTCGCGGCCCGCGAGGTCGTACACGCGAAGGCCGCCGTTCTTGGCGGTGGCGATGACCCGGCTGGCGCCGCGGTCGCGCTCGTTGACCCAGATGGCCGGGTCGTCGGCGTCGGCGTCGCCGCCGGCCTCGTCGTCGTACAGGGGCGGGGTCTCCACGACGGCGGTGACCCGTGTCGTGGCTGCCTTCGTGGCCGCCTTCGAGGGTGCCGCCTGGGCGGCCGCGGGCGCCAGGAGCAGCGGCACCGCGGCCGCGGTGATCAGCAGAAGTCGTCGCATCCGCCGAAGCTACGACGCGTGCCGATCCGGCAGGTGAACGCGCTCAGTCGGCCGGTGGATCGGCCAGTGGCCAGCCGCCGGCGGCCAGGCGGGCCGACACGCGGGTGACGTCCTCGGCGGACGCCGTCTGCAGCACCGCGTCGTTGATCATGTTCTCGATGTCGGCGGTGCTGATCGGGTCGGCGGTGCGCTGCGACTGGTCGGCGAGCCCCTGCGCGATCTTGTGGATCTCGTCGTCGGTCAGCGTGCGGCGCAGCAGCCCGAGCAGCGCCACGTAGTCCTGACGGGGCACACCGGACGGGTAGCCGGCCCGCAGCCACTCCACGGTGCGGGTCAGGAAGTTGGAGCGGAGCTCACCCACGAGGCCTCCTCACGTGTCGGTCACTTGTCGCGGATCGTCGGGTAGACGTGCTCGAAGCTGATGACCTTGCCGAAGCCCGACGCGACGATGAACGCGATGCCGAGCACGACGCCCAGCAGCACGATCGCGAAGCAGAGATAGCCGCCGGCGGTGCCGATCGGGCGGCCCTTCGAGTCGCCGTCGCCGCCGCCGTACGCGAGGGACCTGACGCCGAGCGCGAAGAGGGCCGGCAGTCCGGCGCCGATGATCAGCCCCGCCAGCAGGACCTTCCAGGCGGCCCCGAGCGCGAGTCCGAGGTTGTGCATCCCGCCGCCTCTCAGTGGTCCGCGCCGGCGAGCTCGCGCCGGGCGTCCCAGTCGTCGTTGACGTTGGTGTGGTCGACCGGCGCCTTGCGCGAGCGCAGGTACATGAACGCGGCCGCCGCGACCAGCAGGACGAAGATGACGACCGCGCCGGCCAGCCCGCCGATGCCGTCGCCGATCCACCACATGAGCGCGCCGACGACCGCGGCGGCCGGCAGCGTGATCAACCACGCGGCGAGCATGCGCCCGGCGACGGCCCAGCGGACCAGGGCGCCGGGGCGGCCGATGCCGCTGCCGACGATCGAGCCGGTCACCACGTGCGTCGTGGACAGCGCGAAGCCCAGGTGACTGGAGGTCAGGATCACCGCCGCGGAGGAGGACTCGGCGGCGAGCCCCTGCGGCGGGGAGATCTCGACGAGGCCCTTGCCGAGGGTCCGGATGATCCGCCAGCCGCCCAGGTAGGTGCCGAGCGCGATCGACACCGCGCAGGCGGCCTTGACCCAGAACGGGATGTTCTTCGTGTCGGTCCAGTCGCCTGTCGCGATCAGCGCCAGGGTGATGACCCCCATGGTCTTCTGCGCGTCGTTGGTGCCGTGGGCGAGCGAGACCAGGGAGGCGCTGCCGATCTGGCCCCAGCGGAAGCCGTTGTCGGTGAAGCGTTTCGCGACGCCGGCCGTGATCCGGTAGATCAGCCAGGTGCCGGTGGCCGCTACGACGCCCGCGATCACCGGTGACATGACCGCCGGCAGGATCACCTTGCCGAGCACGCCGTCGAGCTTGCTGCCGTCTCCGCTCCAGTTGACGCCCGCCCAGCCGAGCCCGGCGACCGAGGCGCCGATGAGCCCGCCGAACAGGGCGTGCGTGGAGCTCGACGGCAGGCCGAGCAGCCAGGTCAGCAGGTTCCACACGATGCCGCCGACCAGACCCGCGAGGACGATCAGGAGCAGCGCCGCACCACCGTCGGCGACGAGGCCGGGCTTCGGGGTGCCGTTCGAGTTCTGGATCTTCACGACGGCGTTGCTGACGGTCAGTGCGACCTCGACGGACAGGAACGCACCCACCAGGTTGAGGATGCCGGAGAGGAGCACGGCGGCCTTCGGCCGCAGCGCATGGGTGGCGATGGAGGTCGCCATCGCGTTGGCGGTGTCGTGGAACCCGTTCGTGAAGTCGAACCCGAGCGCCGTGACGATCACCAGGACGAGAACCACAGTGGTTTCGGTCACGCGTGGACCGTTACCCCGCGGGCCCGCCTCATCACCGCCGCGGACGTGCTCACGCGGGATTTCGCCGGTCGTTTCCCGCGCCGTCACCTATCCGGGCGCGGGCGCGCCCGGGTGGGCGAGGGTGTAGCGCACGCGGGTCCAGCCGTCGTGGTGGCTGACGGCGAACGCGTCCGACAGCTGCTGCGCGATCCACATGCCGCGGCCGCCGAGCAGCCACTCGTCCGGCGGCCGGTAGCCGGCGAGCGGGTCGGTGGGGCCCGGGCCGTCGTCGCCGACCTCGCAGACCAGCCCCTCGGCGGTGACCCAGACGAGCAGCTCGCGGCGGGCGCCGCCATACAGCACGGCGTTGGCCGCGATCTCGCTGGTGACCAGCAGCAGCTCGTCGAGCCGGTCGGTGCCGGCCCAGCCGTGCGCGTCGGCGACCCCGCGGACCAGATGACGGGCGTCGGCGGCGTTGTCGGTGAGGACCGTCGCGGCGGCGGGCGGGCCGTCGACCGGCGGGACCGGCTCCGGCACCGCGTCGAGGAACTCCGCCGGTGGACGATACGCCTCGCCGCCGGGATGGGTGGTGCGGGCGGCGTTGAGCACCGCGCGCGGCAGCACCCGCGTGTCATACGGGCAGACGAGCCAGGCGGGCGCGTCGGCGAGCACCGCGTTGAGCGCCGACTCGTAGCGCGCCCA
Organism: Dactylosporangium sp. NPDC051087; assembly: GCF_055586325.1. Classification (NCBI taxonomy): domain Bacteria; kingdom Bacillati; phylum Actinomycetota; class Actinomycetes; order Micromonosporales; family Micromonosporaceae; genus Dactylosporangium; species Dactylosporangium sp. NPDC051087. Next base: position 7,345 of record NZ_JBVJIJ010000046.1, read on the forward strand.
GGTCGCGTGCCGCGCCGGCGGGCCGAAGACGACCTCGCCGATGATCCGGACCTGGTCGTGCCCGCTGCCGGCCGCGTCGTCCAGGAACCGCCGCACGCCGGCGATGGAGCTCGCGGGCCGCCGATACCAGGCGTCGCGGTCGAGGAACGTCACCGCGGCGGCGTCGGGGCCGAGCGCGTCGCGCAGCAGGTCCGCGTTGGCGTCGGTGACGGCGGCGGCGACGGCGTGCCCGCGGCCCAGCCCGTCCCGGACGAACGGCGTGAGCACGTCGGTGAAGCGGTCGTCGGTGCCGTAGAAGAAGGCGTCGTGGGTCAGGGCGTCCGGCATGCGCACCCGCCCCTCCCAGGTCGGCCCGTCCGGCCTCCACCGTACCTTGGCCACAACCCAGCACCGGCGAGGGCATATATGCCATTCCGCACCATTCGGCCCGGTTTTCGGGCGATCATGGCCTGGTGAAGGAGCAAGCGGAGGCACCTGGCAGCGATCACGTCGTGCACGTCGCCCGGCAGCCGATCTACGACCGCAACGGTGTCGTCGTCGCCGACGAGCTGCTGTTCCGGGCCAGGGCGACCGCCACCGGCGCCGACCGCAGCGACTCCTACGCCACCGCCCGCGTGCTGGTCGCGGCGTTCACCGAGTTCGGGCTGCGGGAGCTGTCCGGCGACCGGGACTGCTTCGTCAACCTGACCAGGGACTTCCTCACCGGTGCCCTGCCGCTGCCGTTCGACGGCACCCAGGCCGTCTTGGAGATCCTGGAGACGACCACCGTCGACGACGAGGTCATCGCCGGCGTCACGGCCCTGGTCGAGCAGGGGTACACGATCGCCCTGGACGACTTCACGCTCGGCGGCGGTCACGAGCCGCTGCTGCCCCTCGCCACCTACGTGAAGATCGACCTGCTGCACGCCTCCGAACCCGAGGTCCGCGCCACCGTCGCCGAGTGCCGCCGGCACGGCCACCTCCGCCTGGTCGCGGAGCGGCTGGAGACCCCGGAGGCGCTGCGGCTCGCGTTCGCCATCGGCTTCGACCTCTTCCAGGGCGACATCCTCGGCCGCCCGCACGTCAACTCCACCGTCGCGCTCGCACCCACCCGGCTGACCCGGCTGCGGATGCTGCAGGCCCTCAGCGCCGACGACGCCGACATCGACGAGATCGCCGGCCTCGTCGGCCAGGACGCGGCGCTGACCCTGCGGCTGCTGCGCGCCACCAACTCCGCCGCCCTCGGCCTCAACCGCACCGTCTCGTCGATCCGCGACACCGTCGTCGTCCTCGGCCTCAACCGTATCCGCCAGTGGGTGACGCTGATGCTCGTCACCGACCTCACCGAGTCCGACCCCGAGCAGCTCAGCGACGTCCTCGTGCGGGCCAGGTTCTGCCAGTTCCTCGCCGCGTCCGCGGGTGTCCCCGCCGACGTCGCCTACATCGGCGGCCTGCTGTCCGCGCTCGCGGACCTCTTCGACGAGCCCGCCGACCGCATGCTGCACGACCTGCCGCTGGACGACCTGCTCGTCGAGGCGCTCACCACCGGCACCGGGCCGCTCGGCGACGTGCTGGCCACCGCCCGGGCGTACATGACCCCGTCCTCGGAGATGCCGCCCGCCGGCGCGCTGCCGGACCGGCCCACCGTCGACACCGCCGAGATGGCCCTGGCCTACCTGTCCGCCGTCCGCGCCACCAACGCCACCCTCGCCGAGCTCACCGCCGAGGTGTAGGTTCACGCGGTGGCGGCGGCAGGTGTGGTACTGGTGACAGGCGCGTCCCGCGGGCTGGGCGCGGCGATCGCGCGGACCCTGGCCGCGGACGGCTGGGCCGTGGCCGTCAACTACCGCAGCGGCGCCGGCGCGGCCCGCGAGGTCGTCGACGGCATCCGCGCCGCGGGCGGCACCGCCGCCGCGTTCGAGGCCGACGTCACCGACGAGGCCGCCGTGCCGGCGCTCGCCGCGGCGGTCACCGGGGAGCTCGGCCCGGTCACCGCGATCGTCGCCAACGCCACCGGCCCGCAGCCCGAGGTCGCCGTCGAGGACCTCACCTGGGACGACCACCTCGGCCAGCTGCTGTTCTTCGTGAAGAGCCCGACGCTGCTGGTCCGGGCGGCGCTGCCCGCGATGCGCGCCGCCGGCCGCGGGCGGGTCGTGCTGGTCGGCTCCGACATGGTCGACCGGGCACTGCCGGGCTGGTCGGCGTACGTCGCCGCGAAGGCCGCCCAGGTCGGCCTGGCCCGCACGTGGGCGCGGGAGCTCGGCCCGCACGGCATCACCGTCAACGTCGTCGCTCCCGGCTGGGTCCCCGTCGAACGGCACGCCGACGTCCCCGCGTCAGCGGTGCACGCCTACGCCGCCGAGGTGCCGCTGGGCCGCACGGGCCGCCCCGGCGACGTCGCCGGGGCGGTCCGCTGGCTGCTGTCGGACGAGGCCGCCTTCGTCACCGGCGAGCGGGTCACCGTCAACGGCGGCCACACCATCTGACCGTTCAGCGCCCTGCCGTTCAGAGCCCTGCCGTTCAGAGGCTGGCGGCGCGGCCCTCGGTGCCGGGGATGGTGCCGGGCGTCCCGGTGGTGGCGGCGCGCCGGTGCTGGGTGGTGGAGCGGCGCAGCGTCCTCGGGACGGTGAAGGTCTCGGTGTACTGCTCGTAGCCGACCGCGCCGGGCACGGAGATCGCGTTGCCGAGCGGCCCGATGAGGCTGTCCTTCAACGCGAGGGGGCCGCCGAGCAGGACGCCGTAGGTGATGCTGCCGGCGTTGCGGGAGAAGTACGCGCGGGTCGGCTCGCTCAGCGTGCCCGGCGCCGACAGCAGCAGCGGACCGCCGTTGGCACCGATCATCGCCCCGCCGGTGAGCGCGTCGAACCACGTCGTGGCGGTGGCGACGGCCGCGGTCCGCGGGCCGGTGAAGAAGAACTCGGCCACGGCGACCGCGGTCTCGAACTCGGTCGCGCCGAAGACCGGGTAGTACTCCGCACCGTCGGGCCACGACGGCAGCTGGTTGCGCGCCCCGGCGTTCTCCAGTGCCCGGACGGCCGGACCGCCGACGGCGATCATCGCGACGGCCTCGGGGTCGAGGCCGTTGAGGTACGCGGCGGTCGCCGCGGGCATCGTGTCGCCGGCGGTGAGGACCACGACGGTGCCCGGGTTCGCCCCGGCGGCGGCACCGGCGGCCAGGGCGTCGTAGTACTTCAGCGACGTCGCCAGGATCACCGCGGACGGCTTGGTGGTGATCGCCTTCGCCACGGCGACGGCGGTCGCGTACTCGTCCTGGCCCCACAGCCGAACGACTGTGTAACCGAGGTCCCGCACCTGCGACTCGACCTTGGCCGACAGCGCGACGGTGCCGCCGAGCAGGTACACGGTCCCGGACCCGCCGAGGATCCGCTGCATCTCGGCCTGGGTGTCGGCGTGCAGCTTCCCGGGCGGCGTGATCAGCAGCGGGCCCTGCTTACCGACGGCGAGCGCGGACCCGCCGAGTGCGTCGAAGTACACGTCGTCGCGGGACAGCACGACCGCCTCCGCCGGCGCCCGGAACCCGTCGTCGACGCCGTGGTCGGCCCAGTTGTAGCGGGACGTCGCCACGGCGGTGCCGAGTGCGGTGGCGCCCCAGACCCGCTCGACGGTGTTGTTGTTGACCGGCTGGCAGGTCGCCTGGTAGCCGTTCACGACGATCGTGGTGATCTTCTTCGTGGCGACGTCGATCCGCTTGACGTGCGGCACGTCGTTGACCCGGCAGCTGAACAGGACGGCGGTGCCGTCGGTCGTCCAGGTGGGGTTGGTGTTGGTGTCGCCGGCGGTGGCCTCGGTCGTCAGCTGCACCTTGCCGGACCCGTCGGCGTTGGCCATCCAGATCTGCACGACGCGCGGGACGCCGTCCATGCCGCCGGTGGAGCGGCTGTAGGCGAGCTTCGTGCCGTCCGGGGAGAAGTCCGGCTCCCACACGCCGCCGGTGATGATCGTGGTGGCGGCGCCGTTGCTCTCGAGCCGCCGGATGACGCTCTGCTCGCCCTGGCCCTCCTGGAACACGACCGTGCCGGTGACGGAGACGGCGGGCTCGCTCCTGTGCGTGTCGGACGGGCCGCCGAACAGGATCTCGCCCTCTTCGCCGCCGCCACCGCCGGCCGGGGCGATGCGCAGCCGGAACCAGTCGCTGAAGATCACGAACGCGCCGTCGGGGGTGTAGGTCGGCTCCTGCAGGGTGCCGGTCGACGGTCCGGCGAGCACCTCCCGGTCGCTGCCGTCCTGGCGCATCGACTCGATGGCCGAGCCTGAGGAGAACACGAACCGGCTGCCGTCAGGCGACCACTCGCCGGATCCTCGCGACTGCGGCGCGTAGCCGACGAGGGTCCGCTCGCCGGTGCCGTCGGCGTTGGCGATGAAGATCTGGAAGTCGCGGCGGAACGTGATCGACCCTCCGCTGCCCGGCAGCGACGCGTGCGCCTTCCGCTGCCCCGGCACGAGCCCGGGGACCGCGGCGGCGGTCGCCCCGGTGACCGCCGCGAGAATCGCGGATCTGCGTGTGAGCCCGAACGACATGCTGTCTCCCCGTGGTCGCCGTGACCACCGGCGCGGTGATCACGGCGAGGAGTGTAACGGCGGTTCAGCGTGCGGTGGAGGGGCCCTTCGTGCCGGGGATGCCGCCGGTGCGGCCCGGGGCGGTGGCCCGTTGGTGCCGGGCGGAGCGGCGCAGCGTCGTCGGGACGGTGAAGGTCTCGGTGTACTGGGAGACGTCGTACTGGCCGGGCACCGAGATCGCGTTGCCGAGCGGCGTGATGAGCGCGTCCTTCAGCGCGAGGGGGCCGCCGAGCAGCACCCCGTAGGTGACGGTGCCGGCGTTGCGGGAGAGGTACTCGCGGGTCGGCTCGCTCAGCGTGCCCGGCGTGGACAGCAGCAGCGGGCCGCCGTTGGCGCCGATCATCGCCCCGCCGGTGAGCGCGTCGAACCAGGTCGTCGCCGTGGCGACGGCGGCGGTGCGCGGGCCGGTGAAGAAGAAGTCGGCGACGGCGACCGCGGTCTCGAACTCCGTCGCGCCGAACACCGGATAGAACTCCGCGTCGTCGGGCCACGACGGCAGCACGGCGTTGCCCAGCGCCCGCACGGCCGGCCCGCCGACCGCGATGATCGCGACCCGGTCCGGGTCGACCGCGTCGAGATAGGCGGCCGACGCCGCGGGCATGGCCTCACCGGCGGTGAGCACGACGACGGTGCCCGGGTTCGCGCCCGCGGCGGCACCCGCCGCGAGCGCGTCGTAGTACTTCAGGGACGTCGCCAGGATGATCGCGGACGGTTCGGCGGTGATCGCCTTCGCGACGGCGACCGCCGTCGCGAACTCGTCCTGGCCCCACAGGCGCACGACGGAGTAGCCAAGCGACCTGAGCTTCGTCTCCACGTTCGCGGACAGCGCGACGGTGCCACCGAGGAGGTACACGGTGCCGGTGCCGCCGAGGATCCGCTGGATCTCCGCCTGGATGTCGGCGTGCAGCTTCCCGGTGGGCGTGATCAGCAGCGGACCCTGCTTCGCCACCGCCAGGGCGGAGCCGCCGAGCGCGTCGAGATACGTGTCGTCGCGGGACAGCACGACCGCCTTCGCCTGCGCCCGGACGCCGTCGTCGACGCCGTGGTCGGCCCAGTTGTAGCGGGACGTCGCCACGGCGGTGCCGAGCGCGGTGGCGCCCCAGACCCGCTCGACGTGGTTGGCGTTGACCGGCTGGCAGGTCGCGTCGGACGCGTTGTCGGCCAGCGGGTCGATCTGCCTCGTGGCGACGTCGATCCGCTTGAGGGTGCGGTTGGCACCCGCGCGGCTGGTGAACACGACGGCGCCGCCGTCCGCGGTCCAGGTGGGGTTGCCGTTGGAGAAGCCGGCGTTGGACACCGTCGTCAGCTGGACCTGGTCGGTGCCGTCCGCGTCGGCCATCCACACCTGCTGGACGATCGGGGCGCCGTCGCCGCCGGTCACGCGGGTGAATGCGAGCTTCGTGCCGTCCGGGGAGAAGTCCGGCTCCCCCGCGCCGCCGGTGATGATCGTCGTGGCGGTGCCGACGCCGTCGACCCGGCGGATCACGCCGTCGAGGGCATAGTCCCGCTGGAACGCGACCGTGCCGTCGACGGAGACGGTGGCCTGCTCGGCGAAGGAACCGCCGGGGTCGCTGTACACCAGAGCGTCGACCGTGCCGTGGTCGGTCCCGGCCGCCGTGACGTACAGCTTCCCGCTGTCGCTGAAGATGACGTACCCGCCGTCGGGGGTGAACGCGGGCCCGGTGACGTTGCCGGTGGCGCGCTGATACACGACGACCCGGTCGCTGCCGTCCTGGCGCACCGACTCGATCGCGTGGCCGGTCGAGTAGACGAACCGGCTGCCGTCCGGCGACCAGCTGCCGGGGCCGTAACCCGCGTTCTCGACGAGCAGCCGCGCGCCGTTGCCGTCGGCGTCGGCGATCCAGACCTGAGTGCCGCGCAGGAACGTGATCGCTCCCCGGCTGCCGGGCAGCGACGCGTGTGCCTTCCGCTGCCCCGGCACCAGGCCGGGGACGGCGACCGCGGTCGCCCCGGTCACTGCCGCGAGGATCGCGGACCTGCGGGTGAGCCCGAACGACATGCTGTCTCCCCGTGCGGCGGCGGTCATCGCGAGGAGTGTAGAGGCAGCGGTCAGCTTGTGAGGACCCGCACGATCGTGGCCGCGGCGGCCGGGTCGGTGAGGATCGTGTAGTGGTTGCAGTCCGGAACCAGCTCGGCACGCAGCGCGGTCTGCGCCGTCCAGTGCTCCACGAGCGGCCGCGGCATCATGCCCGGTTCCTGGCCGAACATCCCGCGCGGCGCGTACAGCAGGTCCGCCGGCAGCCGCAGGCCGCGCAGGTCGTCGCCGGACGCGGCGGCGCCGACGATGAGGTCGCGGCCGTCGGCGGCGACGGCGTCCGGGTCGACCCGGGACCGGATCTCGCCGGGTTCGCCGGTCGCGTCGTAGCGGGCGTACGCCTCGAGGTCGTCGCTCCAGTCCGCGGCGAGCGCGGGATGGTGGCGGAACACGTCGACGTAGGCGTCCTCGGTCGGGAACGTCGTCCGCAGCCGGGTGATCGCCGGGCCGAGGGTCGCCTCCAGCAGCGCGTCGGGGTCGGCGCCGGCCGGGACGGGCAGCGGAAGGCCGCCGTCGATGAGGACGAGTCTGGTGTACAGGCCGGGCTCGCGCGCGGCGGCCCGCAGCGCGGCGTACGCGCCCATCGACTGCCCGGCGAGCACGACCGGCCGGCCGACCTGCCGCGCGGCGGCGGCGAGGTCCTCGGCGTGCCGGTCCATGCCCCACGGGCCGGGGAGGCCGTTGCTGCGTCCCCGGCCGCGCAGGTCCAGCGCGAGCAGCGTCCAACCGGCGGGCAGGGCCCGGGCGACCGCCGCGAACGACATCGCCGACGCGGTGATGCCGTGGGCGGCGAGCACGACCGGCCCGGTGCCGTCACCGGACCGCAGGGCGTGCAGCGGGCCGTCCGGGGTGGGAATCTGAACGCTGTCCACTGGTGCTTCCTTTCAGGACTTCGGCACGAGGGCGTTGCGGCGCACGTCGGACCACGTGCGGGTGTCCGTGCAGATGCCGCAGGACGCACCGTAGAACTCGGCGCGGGCGGCGGTGTCACCCATGAGCTGGAACCGGAACCAGGCGGTCGTCGGCGCCGCGAACGGCCCCGGGTCACCGACGACGGTGAAGTGGTCGGCGCCCCTGACCTCAGCGTAGATCGCCGGGATGTGGGTCGCGTCGTTGTAGAACGCCTTCACCAGGAACGGGAAGACGATGCTGTCGTACTGCCCGGCGAGCAGCAGCGCCGGCACGTGCACGTCGTCGATGTCGGCCAGCGGACCCGGCTGGATCGGCAGGATCGCGTCGATGCGCGGGTCGGCCCCGACGACGATCGCCGCGGCGCCGCCCTGCGAGTGCCCGGACGCGCCGATGTGGGCGAGGTCGACCTTGCCGTGGAAGACGCTGCCCGGGTCGGTGTCGGCCTGGGCGAGGGCGTCGATGCCCAGCCGCATCGAGATGCCGAGGTTGGAGGCGGGCGTGTTCGCGGCCGAGACGATGAAGCCGTGGCTCGCCCAGTACAGCAGCAGGTCGCGGTAGACGAGCGGGGCGGCGCCCGTGCCGTTGCCCCACACGATCACCGGGTGCCGGCCGGGGCTGGTGGCGATGTCGCGCGGGTAGTACAGGGTGTTGACGGCACCGATCTGCACGGCGGTGGCGTACGGGCCGGGCGCCTCCCACGGCTCCGCGACGGCCGCGGCGGCCGGTCGGGCGGGGACCAGCAGCGCGGCGGCGCACAGCAGCGCGGCGAGACGGGAACGGTGAGACATCGTGCCTCCTCGTTGCTTCGGGGGGGCACCGCGGCGCCTGGCGGGGCCGGCGCGGTGCTTCGGCGGTCCCTGCATCGTCGCGCCGGCGGGTGGCGGTTGTCTGTGCGCACATGCGGCAATGATTGACGCGCGGGTTTGGGCGATGTGACGATGCCGGGATGCCGGACCTGCATGATCGACTGGCCGCCCGGCTCGACGGCATCACCGCCGAGATCGTCGCCGGATGTGCCACCGACGTGCCGTTCTACCGTGGCCTGCCGGCCGAGGCCCTGGACGGGCCGGTCCGCGAGTCGGTCAGCACCGTCTTGGGCCTCCTGCTGAGGATGCTCCGCGACCGGGGGCCGCTGCGCCCCGGCGACCTCACGTGGGTCGTGGAGCTGTCGGCCCGCCGCGCCCGCGACCACGTCCCCCTCGAGGCGGCGCTCGCGGCGTACCTCATCGGCGCGAAGACCTGGTGGCGGGCGGTGACCGCCGACGCCGACCCCGAAGACCTCCCGGCCGCCGGTGCGCTGCTGCTGGACGGGCTGGCCGGGATGATGCCCGCCGTCGTCGTCGCGCACCTGCAGGCCCAGGAGGACCTGCGCGGCGAGTCGGCCCGCGCCCGCCGTGAACTGCTCGCCGCGCTCCTGCACGGCCACCCGTTCCAGGCCCTCGCCCAGGACGCCAGGATCGAGGTCGGGCACCGGCACACCGTGCTGCTGCTGCGCTTCGCGGCCCGCCCGCCGGACCGGCTGGTGCAGGTCGCTCTCGACGCGCACGCCGGCACCCCCGTCCTGGTCGACCACGTCGACGGCGTCGTCCTGCTCCCCGACGGCGTCGCCGCGGCGGCGCTCGTCGCGGACCTGCGGGAGGCGCTGTCCACGCCGGTCCTGGCGACCGCCGCGCCGGCCGCCTCGCCCGCGGGCATCCCCGCGGCGGCCGTGGAGGCCCGCGACGTGCTGGACCTCGTCGCCCGCATCGGGCACACCTCGGGCCTGTACCACTTCGACGACGTCCTCGTGGAGTACCAGCTGTCCCGTCCGGGCCCGGGCCTGGACCGGCTCGCCGCCAAGCTCGACCCGCTGCTGGCGCACCCGTATCTGCTGCAGACGCTGCGCTCGTTCGTCGAGCACGGCCACAACCGCCGGCAGACCGCCCTGGACCTGCACATCCACCGCAACACCCTCGACTACCGGCTGCACCGCATCACCACGATGACCGGCCTCGACCCCGCCGTCCCCGCGCAGGCACGGCTGCTGGACGCGGCGCTCACCGCGGCGGACCTCCGGCGCCGGTAGCGTGGGCGGATGCTGACAACACGCGTCGGGGACACGGCGGACGTCACCGCCGCCGCCCGGCTGTGGGCGGCCGCCGACCTGGCCCGCCGCGCGGCGGCGCACGGGGGCGACCCCGCCGCCGCCTCGGTCGACCGTTCGGCCCTCGACGACGGCGCCGCCTCGACCGACCGTTCGGCCCTCGACGACGGCACGCCCGTCATGGACCGTTCGGCCCTGGACGACGGCTCCGTCCAGGGCGACGGCGCGGCGCAGGACGGTCCGGCGACCGGCGTCGCCGAGGGCGTCGGCCGGGCCGTCGCCGAGTCCAGGGTCCGCCGCCTGCTGGGCACCCCCGGCGCGTTCCTCGTCGTCGCCGAGGCCGCGGACAGCGGACCGGTCGCGATGGCGCTGGTCGTGCGGGCGCTCGCCCAGGACGGCGCGAGCACCGACCCGCTGCCCGGCGTCGCCCACGTCACGATGGTCGCCGTCGACCCGGACCGCTGGGGTCAGCGCCTCGGCGCCACCGTCATGACCCGCGCCCAGACCGAGGCCCGCCACCTCGGCTACACCCGCGCCCAGCTGTGGACGCAGGTGACCAACGCGCGGGCGCACCAGCTGTACACGGGCCTCGGCTGGGTCCTGTCCGGCCGCACGAACACCGACGAGCACGGCGAGCCGATCCGCCACTACACCCGCGACCTGTGACCCACCCCGAAGGAGCCGGTATGGACGGCCCGGCCGACCCGGCCGTCGTGTCGTGCACCGAGATCACCACCGACGGCGCGCGCAACGCGGTCCCGTCGGAGGCGGTGATCCGGGGCGACACGCGCGGCTTCACCCCGGCGGTACGAGCCCTGCTGGAGCGGCGTATCCGGCAGCTGGCGGCCGGGATCAGCGCCGCGCACGACGCGACGTGCGAGGTGACCTACACGCACGAGTTCGAGCCGACCGTGAACGACCCCGCCGCCGTCGCCGCCGCCCTGGCCGCCGCCCGGTCGACCGTCGCCGGGGACCTCGTCGACGCCGACACCCCGCAGTGGACGGCGAGCGAGGACTTCGGCGCGCTCGCGCGGGCGGTCCCCGGCTGCTTCGCGCTGCTCGGGACCGGTGCGGACGCGACGTCGCTGCACAGCGCGGACTACGACTTCAACGACGACGTCCTGGCCACCGGCGTCGGGTTCTACGTCAACCTCGCCCGCTCGGCGCCGGCCGCATGAGCCTGCCGAACCCGCTGCGCGACCCGGCGTGGACCTGCCCGCCCGCCGACGCCGCCGCGCTGGACTTCCACCGGTCGCTGCCCGGGTACGCCCCCACCCCGCTCGTCGCACTGCCCGCCCTCGCCGGCGAGGTCGGCGCCGGCGCGCTGTACGCGAAGGACGAGTCGACGCGGCTGGGGCTGCCGGCGTTCAAGGCGCTCGGCGCGTCCTGGGCGGTCCACCGGGCGCTGCGCGGCCGCCCGGACCGGGTCACGGTCGTCACGGCCACGGACGGCAACCACGGGCGGGCCGTGGCCCGGTTCGCCCGGCGGCTCGGCCACCGGGCGGCGATCTTCGTGCCCGACGGGGTGCACCCGGCGGCGGTCCGGGCGATCCGCGACGAGGGCGCCGACGTCACCCACGTGCCGGGCGACTACGACGCCGCCGTCGCCGCGGCGGCCGGATCCGCGGCCGGATCAGCCGCTGACCGGGTGCTGGTCCAGGACATGGCGTGGGACGGCTACGAGGACGTGCCGGGGTGGATCGTCGACGGCTACGGCACCCTGTTCCACGAGCTCGACGAGCAGCTGCCCGCCCGGCCCGATCTGGTCGTGGTGCCGGCCGGGGTCGGGTCGCTGCTGCAGGCCGCCCTCACCCACTACCGCACCGCCGCCGGGTCCGCCGGGACCGTCACGAGCGTGCTCAGCGTCGAGCCGGAGTCCGCCGCGTGTGTCCACGCGAGCGTCGCCGCCGGGCGCCCGGTCACCGTCGCCACCGGCACGACCAGCATGGCCGGGCTCAACTGCGGCACCGTGTCGTCGCTGGCGTGGCCGTACATCAGCCGCGGCCTCGACGCGTGCGCGACGGTCGACGACGAGCGGGCCGCCGAGGCGATGCGGGACCTGAGCGCCCATGGTGTCGACGCCGGCCCGTGCGGCGCGGCACCCCTCGCGGCGCTGCGCGCGCATCCGCCGGCCGCGGGCGCCACGGTGGTCGTGCTGGTCACCGAGGGGCGCGCCGCCAACCCGACATGACCGCCCCGGCGGTGACGAGGTCCTGCCAGGCCATGCCGACGCTCTTGAACAGCAGCGGCCGGCCCGGGTCGGGCTCGACGGCGCCGGTCACGACGTCCCGCATCGGCACCAGGTCGTCGCGCCGCAGCGCACCCTCGTCGATCGCCAGGCAGACGTCGCCGGCCTCCCGCAGCGCGGTGGCGACGTCCTCGACGACGACCGTGGCGCGGGCGCACAACCCGGCCGGCACCTCACGCGCGGCCGGCTCGTGGGAGCCGACGGCGATGACGACGGCCGTGTCGCGGATCAGGCCGGCGTCGAAGACGGGCGTACGGGCCGTGGTCGCGCACACCACCACGTCGGCCTCGCCGAGGACGTCGCGGGGATGCGGGCCGTCGCCGCCGCCCGAGGAGCGCGTCAGGTGTGTCACCTTCGCCACGGGCAGGACGGCGGTGAGGGTGGCGACGTGCGCGAACGCCTGCGGACCGGCGCCGAACACGGCCACGCGCAGCGGCTCCCGCGCCGCCCGCAGCCTCGGCAGCACGGCGGCGACCGACACCGCGGGCGTGCGCAGGGTGGTGAGGGCCGTGCCGTCGAGGACCGCGACGAGGGCGAGGGTCGCCGCGTCGAACAGCAGGTACGACGCCTGCACCCGGGGCAGCCCACGCCCGGGGTTGCCGGGCGCGACGGTGGCGACCTTGATCCCCGCATAGGTCCCCGTCGCCTCCGACGGCATGAGCAGGAACTCACCCGCCCGCAGGGGCACCGCCTGCCGGGGCGGGTCCGCAGCCGGGTCGAGCCCGCCGGCCAGGGCGTCGGTGATCGCCGCGACCGCGTCGGCGGGACCGCACGCGGCGGCCACGGCGGCGGCGTCGAGGACCGGCGGCGCGCTCACCGCAGCACGAACCCGGGCAGCGGCACCGGCGGGTCGGCCACGATCCGGAACGGCTCGCCGGCGGTGTGGTAGTCGGTCGTCTTCACGGCAGGTGGCACCTGCTCATCGTGACATCCTCTTGACACGCCGAATCGACCGACGCAACACTTTTGCCATTGCTGAGAGCGCTCTCACCGCCATGACCGCGCCCGGCAGATGATCAGAGAGCAGGTAGGCCAATGAGAGCCGTACCAAGAACGCTGTACCGCGCGCTCGCTATGACAACGTTGACAGCACTGGCGGCGTTCGGCCTGACGGTGGCCTCGGCAGACGCCGCCGTCGTCGGCAACCCGATCACCGGACCCGGCGGCAAGTGCGTCGACGTCGCCGGCGACGACACCGGCGTCAACGGCGCCGCCGTCCAGCTGTGGGACTGCCAGAGCGGCGCCGCCGACCAGCACTACACGTGGAACGGCAGCGCGCTGACCGCCATCGGCCGCTGCCTCGACATCATCAGCGGCGGCACCGCCAACGGCATCAAGCTGCAGCTGTGGGACTGCAACGGCACCGGCGCCCAGCAGTGGGTCGCCCAGGCCGACGGCTCGCTGCGCAACCCGCAGTCCGGCCGCTGCATGGACTCGCCCAGCGGCGCCACCGCCAACGGCACCCGCCTGCAGATCTGGGACTGCAACGGCTCCGGCGCGCAGAAGTTCGCGCTCGGCACCACCACGCCGCCGACCGGGACCTGCCCGACCTACTCCGAGACCCCGGACTTCGGTCCCAACGTGAAGATCTTCGACCACAACAGCAGCGACGCCACCATCCAGGCCTCGCTCAACAGCGTGTTCGAGGCGACGAAGTCGACCCAGACCGCGCAGTTCCAGACCCGGCGCGACGCGCTGTTGTTCAAGCCGAGCGCCACCCCGTACAGCGTGGGCGCCAACATCGGCTTCAACACCTCGATCGCCGGACTGGGCCTCAACCCGGACGACACCCGGATCAACGGCGCGGTCACCGTCGACGCGTTCAACGCCAGCGACGCCGGCAACGCCACGCAGAACTTCTGGCGCTCCGCGGAGAACCTGTCCGTCAACACCCTCGGCGGCACCAACCGGTGGGCCGTCGCGCAGGCCGCACCCTACCGCCGGATGCACGTGATCGGCGGGCTCAACGTGTACCCGGCCAGCTACGGCTGGGCCAGCGGCGGCTACATCTCCGACTCGAAGATCGACGGCAACATCGAGTCGGCGTCGCAGCAGCAGTGGTACACCAAGGACTCGACGATCGGGTCGTGGAGCGGCTCCAACTGGAACATGGTCTTCTCCGGCGTCAACGGCGCCCCGGCGACCAACTTCAACACCAACCCGGCGGCCGGTCCCCGGTACACCACGCTCGGCAGCACCCCGGTCTCCCGTGACGTGCCCTACCTGTACATCGACGGCGCCGGCAAGTACCGGGTGTTCCTGCCGTCGCTGCGCACCAACGCGTCCGGCCCGTCCTGGGCGGGCGGCTCCACGCCCGGCACGTCGGTGTCGATGAGCACGTTCTTCGTGGCCAAGCCCAGCGACTCCGCCGCCACGATCAACACCGCGCTCGCCAACGGCTGCAACGTCTTCTTCACCCCCGGCGTCTACCACGTCAACCAGACGCTGCACGTGACCAAGGCCAACACCGTGGTCCTCGGCATCGGGTACGCCACCATCATCCCCGACAACGGCGTCAACGCGATGGACGTCGCCGACGTCGACGGCGTCCGGATCAAGGGCATCCTCTTCGACGCCGGCACCACCAACAGCGACACCCTGCTGAAGGTCGGCCTGGCCAAGACCGGGGTGTCGCACGCCGGCAACCCGACCACCATCCAGGACGTGTTCTTCCGCATCGGCGGCATGGTCGGCGGCAAGGCCACCAACAGCCTGGTCGTCAACACCAACAACACGATCATCGACCACACCTGGGCGTGGCGCGCCGACCACGGCAACGGCGTCGGATGGACCGTCAACACCGCCGACACCGGCCTCATCGTCAACGGCGACAACGTCCTCGCCACCGGCCTGTTCGTCGAGCACTACCAGAAGAACGAGGTCGTCTGGAACGGCGCCAACGGGCGGATCATCTTCTTCCAGAACGAGATGCCCTACGACCCGCCGAACCAGGCCGCGTGGATGAACGGCTCCACCCAGGGCTACCCGGCCATCAAGGTCGGCTCCGGCGTCACCACCTTCGAGGCGTGGGGCCTGGGCAGCTACTGCTTCTTCAACGCCAACCCGGCCGTCGTGTCGGCCCGGGCGTTCGAGGTGCCCGCCATCTCCGGCGTCAAGTTCCACAACATGGCCGTCGTCTCCCTCGGCGGCGTCGGCACCATCTCCCGCGTCATCAACAACACGGGCGGCACGGCGAACTCCGCGACCAACAACGTCTACCTGCTCAACTTCCCGTAGACGCCCGGACATGGATCCGCGAGTCCAGGCCATGGCCCATCCACGGCCGCCGCGCTGAGATTGGCGCATGACACACGAGATCCTGGTCCTCGGCGGCACCGGCAAGACGGGACGCCGCGTCGCGCAACGACTGCGTGACAGCGGCGTCCCGGTCCGGGCCGTCTCCCGTTCCTCCTCGCCGCCCTTCGACTGGACCGACCCGGCAACGTGGGCGCCGGTCCTGTCCGGCGTCCGCGGCGTGTACGTGTCCTTCCAGCCCGACCTGGCCGTCCCCGGCGCACCCGCCGCCATCCAGGCCTTCACCGACCTCGCCGTCCGCTCCGGCGTCACCCGGCTCGTCCTGCTCTCCGGCCGCGGCGAGGACGAAGCTCTCGCCAGCGAGCAGATCGTGCGGGCCGCCGGCGTCGAGACCACGATCCTGCGCTGCAGCTGGTTCAACCAGAACTTCAGCGAGGACTACCTGCTCGAGCCGGTCCTCGCCGGCGAGGTCGCCCTGCCCGTCGGCGACACCCCCGAGCCGTTCGTGGACGCCGACGACATCGCCGACGTCGCCGTCGCCGCGCTCACCACCGACGGGCACGACGGCAAGGTGTATGAGCTGACCGGCCCGCGGCTACTCACCTTCGCCGACGCGGTCGCCGAGATCGCCGCCGCGACCGGCCGCGACATCACCTTCGTCCCGGTCCCCGCCGCCGACTACGCGGCCCTACTGCCGCCCGAGCTCGCCGACCTGCTCATGTACCTGTTCACCACCGTCCTGGACGGCCGCAACGCCCACGTCACCGACGACATCCACCACGTCCTCGGCCGCCCGGCACGGGACTTCACCGACTACGCCAAGGCCACCGCGGACACCTGGCAGCGGTAAATCCAGCGCCGTGTCCGGCGCGCCCGGCCGGCCCGCCGCTGACATCGGAGGTCACGTTGGCACACCGCTGCACCCTCATCGGACCTTGTCCCAGAATTCCCACTCCTTGCCGTGGTCGGGGCACTGCTCTATGAGCTGCTGGCTGGCCAGCAAAGGTGCCCTGCGTTCAGGACCGACCGGGGTGACCTGCAACTCGAACTTCCGACCGCAGGTCTCACATGGAATCATCAGGTTCACGGGGGTGCGGCTCCAGATCTTGCGCTCTGCGTCGGGTGGGATCCAAGGGCTTGGCTCGGTGGCCCAGCCAGCGTCGTAACGCTGCACCGCTTCGACGAACTCCGCGGGCGGCCGGTAGGCGTGAGCGGAGACGTAATGCCAGATCAGCGCCGGCGCTGCGAACATCACGCCCGGCCGGGCCGGCACCCTGATCTCGCAGTACGCAAGCCATTCCCGGCCGCCCGGCCGCGGATCGGCGATCGCACTCACGTCAGACGGGCAGAACCCGCAATCGTGGAGGCCTCGCGTCTCATTGACGGTTGGGTTGCCGATGACGTCGAGCAATGCGCCGGCGAACCCGTCCGGGACCGGGCCCGCGCCGAACGGCTGCGAGGCGTCCAGCCAGCCGACGTTGAGCCGCTCATACCGCGGCCTGTAGTGCAGCCTGCCCCATTCGAGTCTGACGGTGTCGTCGTCGAAGTGCGAGTACGCGTACGGCGTCAGGTCCGCGAAGTAGGCCACGAGGCGAAGATACGGCGGTGAGCGCGACAAGCAGCCGATGACGTTTGGTCATGCGGTCGAGACCGGCACATCGGTCAGGTGCGATGAGCAACGCCGCAGCCGAGACGTCCGGCTACGTCGGCGGCATCGACACAAGCGGTTGGTCATGGTGTTGATTGCGGCCCAGCGGATCATGGCTTCGGAGGTGGCGGGGTCGCGTTCGTGGTCGCGGGCGAGGCGGCGGTGAGCCGGGCCAGGTATCCGCTCGACGCACCAGCGGCGCGGGATGACTGCGAAGTCTTGCTGGCCTTCGGATTTGCGGGCGATGTGCAGCCGCCGTCGGCGAATACGAACCGGATCGGCGTGGCCAGGTGCATGGACAGCAGGGTGGTCTTGGCCCCGTCGCGGTCCTGGACGCCGGCGGCGAGCACGACCACGACGATGAGCAGGCCGAGGGTACAGAACAGCGTCCACATCAGAGCTTGTCCCAGAATTCCCACTCCTTGCCGTGGTCGGGGCACTGTTCCCTGAGCTGCTGGGTGGCCAGCGATAACGCCCTGCGACCAGGCTCGTCCGGCGTGTAGTGCAACTCGAACTTCCGGCCGCACCTCACACACCGAAGCATGGCGTTCCTGGGGGTGCGGTCCCAGACCGCGCGCTCCGCGCCGGGCGGGATCCAGGGGCTCGGCTCGGTGGCCCAGCCGGCGTCATAACGCTGCACCGCCTCGACGAACTCCGCGGGCGGCCGGTAGGCATGAGCGGAGACGTAATGCCAGATCAGCGCCGGCGCCGCGAACATCACGCCCGGCCGGGCCGGCACCCTGATCTCGCGGAACGCAAGCCAGGACTCGCCGTCCGACCGTGGATCGGCGATGAGACTCGTGTCTGACGGGCAGAACTCACAGTGGTGCAGGCCGCGCGTCTCGTTGACGGCCGGGTTGCCGACGATGTCGAGCAACGCGTCGGCGAACCAGACCGGGACCGGGCCCGTGCCGAACGGCTGGGAGGCGTCCAACCAGCCGACGCTGAGCCGCTCGTACCGCGGCCGGTAGTCCAGCGTGCCCCATTCGTGTCTGACGGTGTCGTGGTCGAAGAGCGAGTACGCGTGCGTCAGGTCCGCGAAGTAGGTCACCGCGGCAAGATACGGCGTTGGGTGCGATAACCGGCGATGAGGCCGGTCATGCGGTCGAGACCTGCACGCCGGTCAGGCCCGATGAGCATCGCCGCGGCTGGGACGTCCGGCTTACCTTGGCGGCATCGACGCAAGCGGTTTCCGCGCCGAACGGTGGCTGCCGACGCAGGGTCGTGGCCTGCGCCGCTGGGGTCCTGACCCGGTTCGCGGCCGGTGGCCTGCTCGAACGGCAGGCCACCGACCTCGGAACCGGACTCGGCCGGCCGCCGGCCGCCGCCTCCCCCCGGTCGTCAGGACACGAACGGCCAGCCCGCCGCGTCGTAGCCGAGCCGGTTGATGCCCAGCAGCGACGCGCCGTTGTCCGCGTAGTAGTGGTAGAACAGCTGGTCGCCGTCGGTGTCCGCGAGGACCGCCTCGTGGCCCGGGCCGTGGATGCTGCCGTGCGACGCCAGGATCTCCGTCCCGCCGCCGGCGGTCATCGCCCGGCCCGACCGGTCCACGTACGGGCCGGCCGGGTCGGCGGAGCGGCCCACCATCACCCGGTACGTGCTGGCCGCGCCCTGGCAGCAGCGGTCGAACGACACGTACAGGTAGTACCAGGTGCCGCGCTTGACGATCGTCGGCGCCTCGATTCCCGGGCCGTAGCCGGCGAGGCCCTGCATCGTCGTGCCGGACCGTTTCCCCGTCCCCGGGTCGAGCGGGATCAGCTTGATCCCGGACCAGAACGAGCCGAACGTCAGCCACCACCGGCCCTGGTCGTCCACGAGCAGGCTCGGGTCGATGGCGTTGAACGTGTCCGACGTCCGCGACTCGATCACCAGGCCCTGGTCGGTCCAGCTGCCCGACGCGCCGGTGGTGCTGGTCGCCAGGAAGATCGCCGAACGGTTGGACCCGAACGTCGACGCCGAGTAGTACAGGTAGTAGCGGCCGTTGCGGTAGGACAGGTCCGGCGCCCAGAGGTTGCTCGACCCGCCCGTGTACGCGCTCGTCCACGGCGCGCCGCCGGGGAACACGGACCCGGCGTTGCGGAACGCGACCCGGTCCGTCGACGTCTTCAACGCGATGTTGGTCCCCGTGTGCGCGACCAGGTAGCTGCCGTCGGGGCGTTTCACCACGGTCGGGTCGTGCACGCCGACGTCACCGGTGACCCTGGCCGGCATCGGATACCCGGCGTCGCCCAGGCGGACCAGCTGCCACTGCTGGTTGGTGCCGTCGAGGTCCTGGTACGCGGCCAGCATCGCACCGTCCGCGGTGGACCGGTTCCACAGGTCGACGACCTTCCCGCTGTCCCGGTTCACGAACCGCACGTAACCGCCTGCCGAGTCCTGCAGCCGGAACTGCTGCCGGGCGCTGCCGGAGTCCGTGTTCTGCACCAGCCGCGTGCCGTTCGCGGCCGCCGGCAGCTCGAGGACCTTGCCGCTGTGCACCGACCGGACCTTGAACCAGCCGCCGCCCGCGTCGGCGAACCGCCACTGCTGCACCGCGAGGTCGTTGCGGGTCCACTGGTTCACCGGCGCGTTGTCCGCCGTCGACCAGTTGTAGACGTCCATCGCCTTGCCGCTGTGCCGGTTCACGAACACGTACGTCGCCGCCGGGTCCACCGTGGCCGCTTCCGCTGACGGCAGCTCGTACACCATCCCGGAGAGCAGCACGAGGGCCGCGAGCGCGATCAGTCGCTTCCGCATCATGCCCACGCCGGCGCGGGGACCCAGCTGACGTCGTCGGTCCACAGGCCGGCCGCGTCCCACGCGTTCGACCCGCCGTTGCTCGCGATGTAGACGTTGTTGTTGTAGTGCCGGATCAGCCGGTCCGGGAAGTTCGCCGACGCGAACGAGTTGCCCTGCCCGTTGCGGCCCGTCTGCGGGCAGAACGTCGCGTCGGAGGCGAACAGCGCGCTGCCGTCGTTGGCGTGCAGGAACAGCTGATAGTTCTGGTGCCGCAGGAAGCTGCCCGCGGCGTTGCGCGCCTCGAACGAGACGCAGGCACTGTTGGCCAGGCCGGCCCGCACCGTGAACGACGCGTTGCTCTTGTCCGTGGCCGAGCTCGACGCGCTGACCACCTGGGTGGAAACGGTCG
Organism: Dactylosporangium sp. NPDC051087; assembly: GCF_055586325.1. Classification (NCBI taxonomy): domain Bacteria; kingdom Bacillati; phylum Actinomycetota; class Actinomycetes; order Micromonosporales; family Micromonosporaceae; genus Dactylosporangium; species Dactylosporangium sp. NPDC051087. The sequence continues at coordinate 27,231 of NZ_JBVJIJ010000046.1, forward strand.
CGCCGTTGTGGCTGACGTACCGCGTGGTGCAGCACGCCGTCGTGGCACGCAGCGACACGTTCGACCCGACCGCCGGGCCGCTGGTCGAGCCCGACGTGCCGTAGCCGGCCGCGACGATGTTGGCCTGGACCGCGTTCTCGGTGGCGTCGGTCGGGTACCCGGACGTCATGACGCCCTCGTAGAACGTGCCGGCGGCGCCGACGCTGTTGTCACCGCCGATGCCGAGGATGATCGCGCCCTCCTTCTTCATCGGGTTGTAGCCGGCGACGTTCGGCCGGGCACCGTTGTAGAAGGTCGACAGGTTGCCGGACTGGGCGTTGCCGCCCCGGATCGACCAGTGGTTGGGCTCACCCTTGACGATCGCCGTCAGGAAGCGGTGGCTGATGCTCGGGTCACCGGCGTTGTAGCGCTGGTTGACGCCGGAGAACAGGCCGTTCTCCAGGTCGGCCATGATCCACGGGCCGTTGCCGACGCCGTAGCCCCAGACCTTGTTGCTGCCGAAGTAGATGGCCTCCATGGTGCCGTTGCCGTTGTCGCGGCTGTTCGTCTCGGCGTTGCCGTAGTCGAAGCAGCAGCCGCCGTTGTAGTGCGTGCCGTCGAAGATGGCGTACATGCCCTCCGGCTGGTCGCCGCGGGCGATGCCGTTGGTGGCGTTGTTGCGGTAGCCGGTGCCGGGGGACACGAAGACGCCGTACGCCTTGTGCCCGGCGATCGTGATGGGCGCGGCGGTCGCGTTGGCGAGGTTGTCGTAGCCGCCCGCCGCCGGGCCCTGGAACCCGCCGGGCGGCGCCTGGGTCAGCCGGTTGTTGCGGCCGGTCTGGTCGTAGATGATCGTGATGAGGCACGACGTGTTCACACAGAAGCTGTCCTGGGTCGCCGCGTTGGCGTAGCTGCCCGCGCTGACCGGCGCGATGTCCCTGGTCGTGTTGTCCGAGGCGCGGCGGACCTGATACAGCGGGCCGCTGTAGGCGCCGTAGAGCGCCCTGGTGGTGCTGTGCGCGGCGACGCACGGGGTCCCGCCGGCGGCGTAGATGTCGCACGGCTGGGTGGTCGCCGCCTGCGACGTGCCGGCGGCGGCGACCAGCAGGCCGGCGACGAGCGCGCCGGTGAACGCGGCGGCGAGCGCCCTGTGCCGCAGGCGCCTGGGTGACGGTCGGAGTGCCATGGTTGACCTCATTTCCGTCCGCGCAGGGCCACGTCATGGGGGCGGGCGGTGCGCGGCACGTGGTTTCGCCGGATCGGCTCGGCGGGGGGTGTCGCCGACGGCTGGCGGGCCATCGGCAGGCCATCGCGATGTTATCGCTCACATCGACGATGTCAAGCACGTCGATCCGTACCCAGGTGAGCGCGAACATGGCCCGCGAAACTTTCCAGGGCCACCGAAAACCGGTGGCGCCGGCAGCCGCCCCCGTGTTGCCTGACCACATGATCATCATCAGCGCCGCGTCCGGCGCGCTTGGCCGTCTCGTCGTCGACCACCTGCTGACCCGCGATCCCGGCCGCCCCCTCGCCGTCGCCGTCCGCGACCCCGCCCGCTGCGCCGACCTCGCCGCCCGCGGCGTCGACGTCCGCCACGGCGACTACGACGACCCCGGATCCCTCGAAGCGGCGTTCGCCGGCGCCGACCGGCTGCTGCTCATCTCCTCCCCCGAGCTCGACCCCGGGCGGAGGATCCGGCAGCACCGCAACGCGCTCGACGCGGCCGTCGCGAGCGGCGTGCGGGCCGTCGCCTACACCAGCTTCCTCGGCGCCGACCGCGGCGGCGAGGGCCTCAACGCCGCCCACCACGCCACCGAACGCGCGATCCTCGACAGCGGGCTCGGCCACACGATGCTGCGCAACCCGTTCTACACCGAGGCGTTCGTCGACGCCGGCCTCCGCGACGCGACCACGCTCACGCACGCCACCGGCGGCCGCGGGCTCAACACCGCCCTGCGGTCCGACCTGGCGGAGGCCGCCGCCGTGGTACTGACCGGCGACACGCACCTCGGACAGGGCTACGACCTCACCGGTCCACTGTGGACCTACCCGCGGCTCGCCGCGGCCCTCTCCGAGGCGACCGGCCGGACCGTCGAGGCCGTCGAGGTGGCCGACGTGCCGGGCCCGATGGGCTTCCTGATGCGCCTCGCCGCGGCCGGCCTGCTGGAGCGGCAGACCACCGACCTGGAACGGCTCCTCGGCCGGCCGCCGGCGGGTCCCCGCGAAGCGGTGAGCGCGGCCACGTCGCGTTCGTCGTCCTAGGATGCTAGGACTACAGGTACAGGAGGGCCTCGGAGCCGACAGGGCGGAACCCGGCGGCCTGGAAGGCGCGGATGCTGCGGGCGTTGCCGGCCGCCTGCTGCGACCAGACGGGCCGCCCGGCCGGCACGAGGTGGCGGGCGGCCGTGGCGAGCGCGCGGCCGAGCCCACGGTGCCGCTCGCCCTCGTCGACCTCGATCGACGTCTCCCACCGCCCCGCCACTCCCCGGCCGAGCACGAGGATTCCGCCCGCGGCGGCCCACACCCGCACGTCGTCCCGCCGGAGCAGGGCCGCGCGGACGCGGGGATGGCCGGGGTCGGTCACCTCGCGCAGCCGCACCGGCGGCTCTCCGGCCAGGGCCGGCGCCACCGTCAGCAGGTCGACGCAGTCCATCCCGCGGCCGGTGCGGTCCAGCAGCGCCGCCAGGAACCGCGGGTGCATCGCGGCCGCGAGCGGATCGCAGGGCAGGGCCGCCAGGGTCGCGCGGACCCACCGCGGGTCCTCGTCGGTGAACACCACCGAGTGCGCGGTGAACGCGACGACCCCCGCATCCCGCCCGCTCGGCTGCGGCACCACGGTCACCCCGCCGTCGGCGGGCGGGAACCGCCCGGCGGCGGCCGCGTCAAGCATCCGTACGAGGTCCACACCCATGTATATCGGGCGGGACGGGCTCAGGCCGCCGTGTAGTGACAGGCCACGACGATGTCCTCGATCGCCTCGGCGGGGGTCGGCGGTCGGGGCGCGCCCCCCGCGGGGGTGACCTGCGGCAGCGCCGCGACCAGTGCGGCGAGCCCGGCCTCGGCGACGCTGACCCGCACCGTGCCCGGCGGGAGCGGGTCGGCGGCGAAGTCGAACGACGCGGACGGCAGGCCGCCGAGGGCCGCGTCGCGGACGAACGCGGCGGTGGCGCCCGGCGCGACGGTGACCTCCAGGGGTGTCGCGACGGCGTACGGTGAGTCGTCGGCGGCGTATGCGGCGCGGTCGCGCAGGACCAGGAACACCTGGATGCGGGTCACCCGCAGCTTGCGGGTCTGCAGCAGGTAGGGCATGCGGTCGCGGGTGACGGGCACGGCGAGGGTGCGGGCGGACGGCGCGCCGTCGGGGTGCTGCCAGCGCAGCCAGTCGTCGGACAGCTCGCGGGCGGCGCTGACCATCCGGACCAGGCCCGCGCCGTCGGGCCGCTTGGCGGCGGTGCCGAGGATCTTGCGGGCCGACGCCTTCGCGGCGGCGCGCAGGGCCTCGCCGCCGTCGCGGGCGGTGTAGCGCACGTGCAGGATCACGTCGGAGACGGTGCCGGTGTCGAACGCGTTGGTCTCCGGGTCGAGGTCGATGCGCCACTGGCCGGCGACGCCGGCGCCCTCGAACGGCCGGTAGCGGTCGTCGAAGACGGCGTGCTCGAACATGCCGTGGTCGTCGAGGCCGGAGCTGGTGACGATCGACTCGACGCCGCCGACCTGGTCGGTGAAGCGCGGGTCGTCGAAGCGTCTGCGCGCGTACGCCGGTCCGGGTTCGGCGCTGCGCCGCACCGTGCTGCGCAGCAGGGTCAGGCGCAGGTTGACGCTGGTGTACGGCCCGGTCACCGACGGCACGGTGACACTCAGGCGGTCGATGCGGCGCAGGTACTGCCCGGGATGGTCGAGGTCGAACAGCCACTCCGGCACGTCGACGAGGCAGGTCCCGGTCCGCTGGAGCGCGACGAGCGCCAGCGGGTCCAGCAGCGCGAGCGACACGTGCTTGGTGAGCTGGTGCCGGCGGCGTTGCCCGCGGTGGTAGGCGGCCTGCATGCGGTGCAGGTCATGGGTGAGCCGGTCGACGGCGGCGAGCCCCTTGCGCTGGCCGTCCCAGTAGTCGAAGCCGAGGTAGGTGGTGTCGTCGTCCAGCTCACGGCGGACCGCCCGCTCGACCTCCTTCGCCGTCTCGTACAGCAGCTTGAAGCCCTGGTAGTGGGTGGCGGCGGCCTGCTCGGCCAGCCAGCCGTAGAGCGCCTCGCGGGTGAACTTTGTGCGCAGCAGCTCCTCGTGCGCCTCGGCGTGCTCGCGCTGCAGGTCGAGGGCGGCCGCCTCGCCGACGGCCATCCGGTTGCGGGCGGTCGCGGCGGCAATCTGCTGCTCCAGCTGCTTCGCGTCGCCGGCTGCCTGCGTCTCGTGCAGCTTCCAGTCGGTCTTCAGCCGGTCGAAGGCGGCCTCGATGCCGGCGCGTCCGGCGTCGATGTTGTGCGCCGCGGCCTGCCCGCCGAGGAATGCGGAGTAGGCGCGGACCATGTTGCCGAGGTTCTGGCCGCCCATCTCGACGCCGGCGGTGAAGGGGCTGCCCATCTTGAACTGCGGGACCGCGTACATGGCCTGTGCGAACACGTCGATGACCGAGGCGGTGGAGGTGTGCGCGGACGCGGTCGCCATCAGGTCGAGCTGCGACTGCTCCCACGGGCTGCGGCCGGCGGCGATCAGGGCGGACCAGTGCCGCTCCCGGTCGCGGGCGGCGCCGACCGCGACGGTGAGCGCGTCGACGTCGGCCTTCGAGGCGTCGATCGCGCGGCGGCGGGCGTCGCGCATCGCGGTGAGCAGGGTGCGTTCGTGCCCCGCCCGCAGGGCGGTGAGCTGCTCCACGTCCCGCTGCTGGAGGGCCTCCAGGAGGCTGCGCCCGGCGGCGCGGACGTCGGCGGCGAGCTGGAAGGCCCGTTCGAACAGCACGGGCGCGCGGTGGACGGGCGGTGCGGCGCTGACGTCGGCGAGGACCGTGCCGAGGTCCGCGCCGCCGGCTCGCGCCGCGACCAGCATCGCGGGGTCCAGCGGCGGGTCGAACAGCGGCAGTTCCCGCCGGTTGCCGTCGAGGTCGAGGCAGTGCCGCACCTTGTAGAGCCGGTCGGCGATGCGGTCCCAGTAGCCGGTGAGCCGGTCGTTCGGCGGCACGCAGAAGAACAGCGCCCGGGCGAGGGTGGGCGGCGGCGCGGCCCCGGCCGGCGGGGTCACCGGCATGCCGGCGGGCGCGGGCGGCACGAGCGCCTCGGCGGCGACGAGCGCGTTGGAGAACCCGTCGAGCAGCGGCTCGATCTGCCCGTACGTCTGCGGCGCCGGCCGTACCCGCGGGCGCGGGCGCTCGGGCCGGCGGCGCATGATGCGGGCGGCGTGCAGGTACAGCTCGGCGGCCTCGGCGGAGGCTTCCATCGTGCCCGCCCGCACGCACTGGTCACCCTCGTCGAGCAGCGTGTCGAGGTACTGCATGACGATCGCCTTCTGGTAGGCGACGGGCCGCAGCCGGGCGATGAGGTGCGGGTTGAACGGGTCGGCCCGCCACGCGGCGACCTGCCGCTCCAGCTCGGGATCGCCGGTCTTCGCCGCGAGGGCCGCGAGGAGCTGGTCGATGCGTTGCTGCTGGTACTGCGGCGCGGTGCGCTCGAAGAACGGCCGGACCCGCCAGAACCGTTGCGGGGACGGCTCGTTGCTCGCGTCGGTCGGGTCGAACATGAGCCGCAGCCACCGGCGGGCGCGGGCCGGCCGGCCGTCGGCGGCGAGCAGCTGCGCGACGCGGCGGGGCGCGTGCACGAGCAGGTCCCAGTTGTAGGACGAGTACGCGCCGCCGGCGGAGAAGTCGAGGTCCTCGACCGGATACGGCTGGTTGACGACCTTGCGCGGCCGCAGGTCGGTGGCTGCGTCCAGCCGCCGCCCGGTGGACGGTGCCGGCAGGGCGTCCCACGGCCGCCGCTGCAGGTCGCGGACGAACAGCCCGTCGACGCCGTCGCGGCGCAGCTGGCGCAGCAGCAGCGAGGCGTACGGGTGGTAGAAGACCCGCACGTCGAGGGCGAGGTCGATGCCGAGCTTCGGCGGTTTCAGGGCAGGCGACGGGTTCAGCACGGACGCCACGGCGGCGACGGCGGCCGGCCCGACGGCCTTCGCGATCGGTGACGCCGACGCGCTCGTCACGCCCGGGACGACGGCGCCGCCCAGCGGTGCGCCGGCGCTGATCGGCAGTGCCACCGGCTGGTCGGCGAGGCTCGACACGAGCGTCTTGGCGAGCACGACGTCGACCGCGGCGGCCTTCGGCTTCGCGTGCTCCATCAGCAGGCGGTGCGCCGCGCCGAGGTCGTCCAGCAGCGCGCCGGCCCGCGCGCCACCGGCCGACGGGACCAGGTGGAAGACCCGGTCGCGGTCGCCGGCGAAGAACGCCCGCCCGGCGTCGAACTGGGCGTACTGGTGCGGCACCACCAGCGTGTAGTCCCGCAGCTCGTCGAGGACCGGCACGTCCGTCCGGTGGCCCTCGACGGTCTTGAGCGAGGCGCCGGGCGCGGGCTCGGCGTCGAGGCGCTGCACGTGCAGCGTGGTGTTGCCGCCGGCCGGCACGAAGTGCTGGAAGGACGGGCTGGTCCCGACCGGCGTGATGAGGGTCAGCGCGCCCTGCTGGGCGGCGAACCGCACGTCGAGGCCGCCCTCGCTGACCGTCCACGCGCCGACGCGGTACCCCCATCGCGTCGACGGCTTCGGGTCCTTGTCGCCGAGCACGAGGTCGGCCCACTGCGACAGCCCCTCGGAGTACTTGTCGAAGCTCTGCACCGGCAGGCTCATGACCTGCTGCAGCTGGGCGGTGGCGTACACGTCGACCCGCAGCTCCGGGCCGGTCGTCACGATCTTGAACCGGAGCTGCTCGCGGGGCACGCCGGCGACGTGTTCCTGGTCCTCGGGTGAGAGCCGTTTGGCGCTCCAGCCGTCGCGGTTGCGCTCGGACCAGGCCAGCCGCACGTGCCAGTCGGTCCGGGTCGTCATCGACGCGTCGACGGCCTTGCCGGAGCGGCCCTCGCTGGACACGTCCGAGCTGCGCTCGGTGAACACCGGCCAGAACAGGTGCAGCCGCCGGTTCCACACGACCGGCATCACGTGGTCGCCTTCGATGTCCGCGTCGATCGGCTCCCACGGGGTCCAGGTGTGCCCGTCGACGAGGCGGCGGTGGAAGTACCGCTGCGGCGCGTTGCGGGTCCGGGCGACCACGTGCAGGTGGTCCAGCGACGTGCGGCCGAGCCCGTCCCGCTCGACCTCGTGGTACATCGCCATCACCTGCGGCCTGGCGATGTCGCGCAGCTGCTCGAGGTAACGGGCGAACGCGTCCTCGATCGCCTCGTCGGACAGGTCGGACTGCAGCAGGTCGGACTCGAGGTCGCGCAGGAACGGGGACCTGTCGGGCAGCAGCGCCGGGTCGGCCCAGTTCTCCGGGTACAGGAACACCTGCCGGGCGGCGTGCGCGACCCGGGAGCTGCCCAGCGTCTCCCACTGCGCCCAGGCGGGATCGTCCCCTGTGGACACCCCGGCCTCGACGTTGAGCAGGCACCGGTTCACGAACGTCTGGACGGCGAGGATCGCGCTCTTGACCCGTGACGTGCCCCCGCACGCGCCGGTCTCGACGTCGGCGAGGAAGTGCGCGCCGACGTCGTCGGGGTGCTGCCAGCCGGGCTCGCGGGCCAGCAGGTAGGCCACGAGCGCGTCGCGCTGCCGCTCCCGCAGGCCGTCCTGGGTGGGCCGGGCGGCCGCGGCCCACTGCTCGTCGGTCAGCCTGGCCCGGACCGCCTGCCGGATGCGGCGGGCGACGTCCCGGGTCATCGGCGCGGCGCACCAGGCCCGGCACTCCGCAACCCGCACCCCGCCGCGGGCGGCGACCGTGACCGCCCCGACGAGCCGTTCGAGGTTGGTGACGTCGCGGTACGCGGCCGCGTCGGCGAGGCTCAGGGCGGCGACGTCGGTGGCGTCCCAGCCGGTGCGGGCGACGATGACCGCGTCGAGCGTCGCGGGTGTGGCGCCGGGCGCGGCGGCGGCGTCGAGGACCGCGGTGAGGCACTCGCGGCCGCCGGGCATCCGCCGGGCGAGCGAGAACAGCCGCGCCACCCGCAGCCACGCGGTGAGGTGCGGGGACGCGCCACCGGCCGGCGCCGCCACCGGCAGCGTGTCCAGGGCGGTCCAGGTGCCGGCGGGTCCCCGGTCGAACAGCCACCCGAGCTGCGCGGCGCCGGCGCCGAACCGGGTGATGACGGTGCCGAGCTTGGCCAGGAGCGTCACCAGCGCGTGCTGCTCGGGGTAGCCGGCGGCGGTGACGGCGACCTCGGCGTGCGCGTCGGCGAACTCGGCGTCGACGAACGCGTCGGCGGCCGGTCCCGGCACCGGGCCGCCGCGGGTCAGGCGGCGCACCAGGAGCTCCTCGACGACGGCAGCCGGGAAGCCGAACCGTTCGGCGAGGGCCTGCACCACGGTGCGGCGGCTGACGGTGTCCCGCAGGTACGCGGCGAGGCGCTGCCACAGCGCCGCGAACCGTTCGGCGAGCGGCAGGTCGAGCAGCACGGCGGAGTCCGCGGCGGACAGCAGCACCGCGCCGGGTGCCGGTGTCCAGGCGGGGAACCGGGCGGCGAGCGCGTCCACGGCGGCCCGGAACCCGGGGTCCGGGGTGAGGGCGGCGAGGATCCCGCGCTCCCGCTCCGACAGCGGCCCGGCGAGCCGCAGCTGTTTCGCGCCCGCGTCGTGCCACAGCCGCTGCGCCAGCTCGCGCGGGACGTCGACGCCGGCCGGCAGCGCGGCGAGCGGCTCGGCGAACACGGGCGCCTCGAACGCCTTCGCCTGCCCGGCGAGCCGGGCGCGGGGCGCGTCGTGCAGCGCGGCGACCGCGGCCTGCCACGCCGGGTCGGCGGCGGCACCGGCGAGCAGCGCCCGCTCCCCCGCCGTCATCGTGCCGAGGTACGACAGTTCGCCGGCCGTCGCGTCGTGCGCGAGCCGGTCGCCGACGTCGGCCGGCAGCGGGCCCAGCGGCGGCAGGGCGGCGAGGGGGACCCGCGAGACGCCGGTGCCGGCGAGCGCGCCGATGACGTCGGCGGTCTGGTCGTCGCCCCACCGCAGCGCCGCGAGGGCCCGTCGGCAGGCGTCGCCGCGCGGGTCGGGGCCGGGCCGGTACTCCTCGGCGACGCGGCGCAGCCGGTCGCGCAGCGCGCCGAGCAGTTCGGTGGCGCGTTCGCCGTCGATGGGTGCCTCGAAGCCGGGCGTGGCCCGGTGCCGCAGCAGCCAGTCCAGCTCGGCGAGTTCGACGCCCCATGCGGTGAGGGTGCCGGTCAGGTCGAGGAACGCGGCCGGGTCGCCGGTGAGCGGGTCGAGGCCGGACAGTTCGCGCAGGCGCAGCAGGTCCACCGGGGTCAGTCCGGCGGTCCGGGCGATGGTCACCGCCCGGTACAGCCGGGACAGGTTGGCCAGGTCGCACGGCAGCCGGTTGCCGGCCGCGCCGACCACGCCGCCGGCCAGCAGCGCGTCGAGGTCGGCGCCGGCGATGCCGAGGACCGCGTTGAGCCTGGCCCGGACCGGCGCGTCGGTCAGGTCACGGCCGGTGTCGGCGAGGTCGGCGCCGTCGTCGCGCAGCGCGAACGGGTCGGGCCGGCCGGGGGTGCGTTCGACGACGGCCGGGTCGAGGAAGACCGCGTCGTACGCCGACCGGCCGTCCTCGCGGCGGACGGTGTCGAGCGGGGCGAGCCACGCCGCGACGAGCGTCACGGGCACGTCGAGCCGCCGGGCGAGCGCCGCGACGTGCGCCAGCCCGCGCACCACGGCGGCGTCGACGCCCAGCGCCACGTCGGCGCCGAGGGCACCGAGGACGACGTCGAGGTCGTCCAGCGGCCAGCCGACCCGCCGCCACAGCCGCACGAGTCGGTGCACGGCCGCGAGCCGGTCCTCCGTCAGGCCGGCGACCCGCAGCAACGCGGTGTCGCAGGTCGCCGGGTCCGCGCCGGGGGCGGGCACGATCGACAGTGCGCCGCCGGCGTTGACCGACCGCTGCCGCAGCAGCGCGACGAGCTCGTCGTAGGTGATGCCGGCGCGTGCGGTGAACGTGCGGACCGGCGCGAGGTCGTCGGCCCAGGCCGCGGGCGCGGGTTCCGGCGCGCCCCACAGCGCCGCCGTCGTGTGCCCGGACGTGCCGAGAAGCACGGGCAGGTCGCGGGGGCCGAAGCCGAGCGCGGCGGCGGCCGCGTGGGTGGCGGCGCCGGGGTGGGTGTCGAAGGTCGCGAGGAGCTCGGGGCGGGGCACGCCGAGGCGGTCCAGCCAGCTGCGGGCCTCGTCCTCCCACAGGTCGTAGGGCAGCGCCCACGGGTGCACCGCCGTGGCGAGCCGGTCGTAGGCGGCCGCGTTGAGGTGTTCCGGGGTGACGGCGAGCTCCTGCGCCGACCGGCTGGTCTGCGGGTAGGGCTCGACGCGCAGCCCGCCGGCTGTGGCGTCGCAGGTGTACGCCCACTGCTCGTCGACGATCCGGGCCCGGCCGGCCACGGCCGGGTCTGCCAGCACGGTCGCGGCCGGGGTCAGCGGGAACCCGGCCGCCGTGAACGCCTCCGCCAGCACGGCGTCCACGGTGGACGGTGCGGCGGCGACGCCGGCGACGGTGAAGCCGAGCGGGGCGACGGCCTGCTCGAGGACCTCGTTGACCAGGTCGATCGCGGGCAGGACGGTATTGGTGTTCGCGCAGTTCAGCACGACCTCGTCGAGGTCGGGCCGGCGGCCCGCGCCGGTCAGCCGCGGCTTGACGGGCGCGCCGCCGGAACGCCTGGCGGCGACGAAGTGCAGCAGGTCCACCAGGTACGCGCTGGGGCTGAGCACGGACTGGCAGTCGTCGCAGGCGCACAGGTCCACGGAGCCGAACAGTTCCTCGTACTCCGGCGGGGTCCGGTCCGCGAGCACGGGCAGCTGGACGCTTTTGAGCAGCGGCCCGTGGGCGGCGAAGACGGCCTGCGCCATGGCGGCCGTGCGGGCCGCGTTGGCGTGCAGGTCGAGGGCGCGCACCGCGTCGCCGAGGCCGCCGGTGACCGTGGTGGTGAACGCGGCCGGGTCGGTCGCGGCGATCTTCAGCGCGGAGTCGTACCCGGCGGCGAGCAGCGCCCGGGTCTCGTCGTACCGGGCGGTGAGGCGGGACATGCGTTGCAGCGCCGACAGTTCCGCGCGGGCGCCGGCGTCGGGCAGGGCACCGGGGTGCTCGGCGAGGTACCGCGCGAGGTGGGTGGAGCGCAGGTCGAAGCCGGGATGCGCGGTCAGGAACCGGGCCACGTCCTCGTGGTGCGGGCGGAAGGGTTCGGTGGCGAGACGGTGCCGGAACGCCGCCGTCGGGTGGGCGTCCTCGACCCGTTCGGCGAGCGCGGCCACGTACAGCTCGGCGTCGATGCCCTCGGGTACGCCGGCCGCGGCGGTCACCTCCCGCCAGGCGGCCCGGTCCAGGGTGACGAGGTCCTCGGCGGCGGTGAGCGCGCCGTCGCGCCGCCGGGCCAGCAGCGCCGCGGCGAGGGGCGGATGGTTGCCGGTGAGCGCCGCCGCCTCGAGCGTGAAGCGGAGGTCCGCCAGGTCCGGGTCGTCGCCCAGGTCCCGCCACGCCGGCTCGTCCCCCTCGGGGCTTTCCACGCCGCCGAGCCGGGCGATGACGGCGACCTGCCGGGCCGGGTCCTCGACGACGACGCCGACGAGGTCGCGGATGGTGCCGCGGCCGGGCGCGGCGGGCGTGTCGGCGAGCCCGGCGACGCGCAGCGCGGCGAGGGTCTCGGCGAAGCGTTCCACGCCGGCCCGGTCCGGCGGGCGGATCACGGCACCGGAGACGGCCGCGTCCACGGCCCGCACCAGGGCGTCCCGGTCGACGGTGAGCAGACCGTCCAGTGTGGACGGCAGCCCGGTCCGGGCCACGGCGTAGGCGATGGCGAGCGCCAGGCCGTGCTCGCGGTCGAGCCGGGCGGCGGCGGCAAGCATCGCGACGCGGCGCGGCTCCACGCCGCTCTCCAGGCTGAGGAACACCACGTCGTCCTCGGTGAGCTCGGCCGGCTCGAGCCCGCGCAGCAGCGGCCGCAGCGTCTCCTGGAGCTGGTCGAGCTCGGCGGAGCCGTGCCGCGCCCCGGGTTCGGGGTCCGCCACGACCAGGTCGACGATCTCGGTCGCCGTCGCCTGGAAGAGCAGCGGCGACTCGGCGAGCAGCCGTTCCCCGCCGTACACGCGGACGACGAGATCCGGTCCGGCCTTCTCCGCCCGGGCGAACCGGTCCGCCGGGTACTCGACCCGGTAGGCGCCGGATCGGTCCACGTCCGTCTCGCCGAGGCGCTCCTCGGCGCGCAGGTCCACATCGGACACGACGACGCGCAGCGGGCCCGGGTCGCGGCCGCCAGCGGTGCGCACCAGGCCGGCCACGACGTAGTGCCCGTCGAGGCGGCGGGCCTGCACGGCCCGGGTGAGCCGGGCCGCGGTCGCCTCGTCGACGACCGGGACCGCCTCGAGGTCCTGGCCGCGCCGGAACGCCGTGACCGCCGCCGCGGTGGTGTCGCCGAAGCCCTGCGTGGCCACCTCGCCGGGTGACACGCCGAACCCGAGCAGCCGCAGCTCCAGCTGCAGCTCGGCGACGTCGGCGCCCCGCGTACCGGGGACGGGTTCGCGACCGGCGAGCCTCATGCGCGTCCTCTCATCGTGCTGCTTCGGGTCATTTCCAGGGCACCCAGTAGACCTGCAGGACGCCGTCCTTGACCGCCTTCGGGAACCGGCGGGTGAACAGCGCCCGCAGCTCCTTCGCCTGTTTCTCGGTGGCGACCGCGTAGCGGATGCCGCGGGTGCCGAGCCGTTCGTGCAGCATCAGGTACTTCTCCGCCTGCCGCAGCAGCCGGCTGACCTGCTTGCGGGAGTAGCCGAAGCCGAGCTTCGCCTCGACGATGAACCCCTTGTTCACGGCGTCGGCGAAGATGAGGACCGGCTTCTTGCCGAGGATCTGGAACACCCGCTCCAACGGTTTGCGGTTCTTCGCGATCCGGGTGACCCACGCCTGATAGCGGGCCCACCGCAGCGACAGGTCCAGGCCATGGCCGCCGAGGTACCGCACGCCCTTCTTGCTCGCGAAGTCGGCGAGACGCTTCTGCGCGCCCTTCTCCAGGCTGGTCACGACCGACTTGCCGGTCTCGACGATGTCGAGGATTCCGGCGACGATCGCGGCGCTGCCCTGGGCGATCTTCTGCCCTTCGCTGGCCTTGTGCGTGCCGAAGCCGCCGGGGATGCCGTCCACGTCGCCGGTCGGGCTGTCCTCGTAGTCGAAGTTGAGCACCGAGCCGGCGAGGGCGAACCAGTCGCCGGTCGTCGACGCCTTGCCGCCCTTCGGGGCGTTCGGGCCGGTGCCGGTGCCGCCGCGCAGGAACCCCTTGCCGGAGGGCGGGTCCTCGGCGGTCGGTGTCGGCGCGATGATCGTGCCGGTCTTCGAGCCGACCTCGGACAGCCCGCCGGGCGGCCCGGGCGGCTCACCGCCGGGCGCGCCGGGCTGCCCGCCGGGCGCGCCCGGCGACGGGCCGCCGGGTCCCCCCGGCGGAGGAGCCGGCGGTGCCGGCGGAGCCGGTGGCGTGGGCGGGGCGGGGGTCGGCGCCGGAGGCGGCGCCGGCTTCGGGGGTGTCTTCCCGGCATACGACATGTTGCCGCCGTAGCCCGGGTCCTTGGGCGCGACCTGCGGTCCCTGGGTCAGCGTGCGGTAGGTGGCGCCGCGCGGCGGTGCGACCTTCCGCATCCGGTCGATCTGGTCCTTGCTGAACCCCCGCTCCGCGGCCTTCTGCTGGTCCGCCTCGCTCCACAGGCCGCTCGGGTCGCGCAGCCGCACCGGGTTGCCGCGCACGTAGGCGTACACGTTGGTGCCGTCGGCGAGTCCCGCCGGGTCGGCGCTGATCCAGCGGCCGAGCCAGGTGGCGTAGAACCGGGCGCCGTGCAGCGCCAGGCCGGTCTCGTCGTCGCGGTCCATCCCGGTGTACCGGTGCCGCCGGTACACCGTGCCGGGGCGGGCCCGTTCCGAGCGGTAGGCGCTGCCGCCGTACGGATGGAACTCCTCCATGGACATGACCTCGCCGGCCTCGTCCAGCTCGGCGATGACCGACCCGAGGTGGTCGGCGGCGCTGAACAGGATCATCGGCTGCGGCGGCGGCCCCGGCCGCCCGCTGTCGACCGTGGTGCGTTCGAGGCGGCCGACGCTCCCGCCATCGGTGCCGAGCAGGACGGTGTGCCGCTCGGCCTGCAGGGCCGCGCCGGTGCGGCGGCGCCGCTCGTAGGCGCCGAGGACCCGGACGTCGTCGACCAGACCGCCGTGCTCGACGACCTTGCGGACCCGGTTGCCGGCGCTGTCGTAGACGTACCAGGCGGTCCCGCCGCCGCCGAGGTCGGCGCGGATCAGCCGGCCCTCCTCGTCCCAGGTGAACCCGGCACCGCCGGGCAGCCCGGTCAGGTTCCCGGCGTCGTCGTGGGTGTAGGTCAGCAGCGGCGGGCCGCCGGCGGGGCCGGTGCTGGACGCGAGCCGGTTGCCGCCGGCGGCGACGGTGATCAGCTGGGTCCAGCCGCCGGCGCCGGTCTGATGGGCGAGGGCGACGAGGTTGCCGCCGTCGTCGTACGTGTACCGCTCCCGGTACGTGCGGACGGCCTGCAGGTCGTTGGCGTGCGGCAGGGCCTGCACGGGCGGCTGCGCGGCGCCGCGCACCGCGTCGGTGACCGGGCCGGCGTGCTCGCGGCCGTCGGCGGTCAGCAGCCGGTACAGCGCGTCGACGGTGAACTTCCGGGTCGGCGCGGCGACGGCCCCGGCGAAGAACAGGGTCTGCTGCGCCGCGTCGTCGACCTGGAGCAGGTTGCCGGCGGGGTCGTAGGTGTGGACCCGGTCGGCGACCACGGCACCGGCGGCGGTGACCAGCCGCGACCGGTGCAGGCGCCGGGTCTGCGGGTCGTAGGCGGCGGTGAGGACGGCGCCGTTGCCGAGGACGGTGCGCTCCGGCCGCCCGGCCGCGTCGTACGTGACCGAACGGATCACCTGCCGGGTGTCCCCGCCCGGCACGTCGACGTCCAACGTGGACAGCAGGCCGGACTCGCCGTATGCGGGGCGCAGCACGGTCCCGTCGGCCTGGAACATCCGCACGGGCCGCTCGCGGGCGTCGTACTCGGCGGCCGTCACGAACGCCTCCGCCTCCAGCAGCGGCCCGGCGAGCGCCGCCAGGTCGGCGGCCGGTCCGGCGGCGGCGAGCACCGACCAGTCCGGCTGGACGCGGTGGTCGGCGGCGAACCGGCGGCTGCTCGCGACCGGCTCGCCGCGGTAGTCGTAGGCGTCGACGGTGACCAGCCCGGCGGTGTCGAAGTGCAGCACCTCGCGGCCGCGGAGCCGTTTCACGTCCCGTTGCGGGTCGTCGTCGCCGTACCGGACGAGGTCGGCGAGCCGCTCGGCCCCGCCGCCGGGGGCGGTGATCCAGGTGCGGGTCGGCCGGGACAGCGCGTCGTACTCGTGGCGGGCCCGGAACCCGCGGGCGTCCCACTCCAGCAGCGGGCGGCCGTGCGCGTCGAACAGGTCGACGCCGGTCCCGGTGTCCGGGCCGCGTTCCAGGACGGGCCGGCCGGCGAGGTCGAAGACGGACTCCGTGACGACGGTCCCGCGCGGGTCGACGACGCGGGCGGTGTTGCCGGCCGCGTCGTACTCGGAGCGGGTCACGAGGACCCGGCCGCCGCCGAGGTCGGCGTGGTGCTCGACCGGCCGGCCGAGGGGGTCGAGCAGCTCCCGGGTGGGGGTCGCCGCGTGCTCGGCCGCCAGCTTCGCGGCCCGTGCCACCGCCGCCGCGTCGCCGGCCGGCCGCCACTGTCCTTCGAGGACGGTGTCGTTGCGGTCCCAGTGCTCGGTCGACCAGGCGGTGACGGCGGACCGCTCGACGCTGCCGTCGGGGTGGGTGACCCGCACCGGCCGGCCGAGCGGGTCGTAGGCGTGCAGCACCGGCAGGCCGGTCTCCGCCAGCTCGGCCTCGGTCTCGTACCGGTCGTCGCGGGCGAAGTACGGTTCGTGCTCCAGCAGCGGGTTGCCCTTGTTGTCCACGACGACGCGGCCGGTGCCGACCCAGCGCGGCGCGGGCGCGGTGTCCGGCAGCAGCAGGCTGCCGTCGGGGTTGCGGCGCAGCTCGCCGTCGGCGTCGCGGGCGGGCGCCGGCCCCGGTTCGGCGAGGTACTTCTCCAGGATCACCCCGCCGGTGCCGTCCACGTAGGTCACCGACTCGGCCCATTTCGGGTCCGGGCCGAAGGCGGTGCGTTCGCGGCTGCGGGCGTGCACCGGCTGGCCGCTCTTGTGCCAGGCGTCGAGGTCGTAGGTGTAGCTGACGGCGGGATCGGCGAGGGTGGTGCCCTCCCCCGCCGGGCCGCGGTGCGCGACGGCGACGACCCGGCCGAGCGGGTCGAACGCCGCCATGGCGGTGGTGCCGTTCGGGTCGGTGACCAGCGCCGCCTCGAGGACGCGGTAGTCGGCGACCGCGCGGGTGGCGTTGCCGGCCGCGTCGGTCACGGCGGTCACGACGAGGCGGTGCGGGTCGTGCGCGACGACGGTGACGTTGCCGCCCGGGTCGTCGAAGCGGGTCGGCTGGTAGAACGCCGCCGGATCGGGGCGGGCCCGTCCCGACGGCGCCCACCAGGAGCCGTCGGGGTCGCGGTGCAGCCCGGCCGGGCCGGTCAGCAGCGCCGCGTCGACCCTCGCGCCGTACACGGCGGACACCAGGCCGTCGGTCAGCACCTGCGTCCACGTGCGGGCCGGCAGCGCCCGCGTCCCGACCGCGCCGCCGGGCAGCTCGCCGGTCAGGTCGTCGGTCCAGTAGGTGTGCCGGGTGGCGCCGGCCGGCCGCCGTCCGACGCCCGCCGGCACCGCGGTCGCCTCGACCGGGACGTCGGCCGCGGCGGCGAGGGCGGCCCGGGCCTCGGCGACGGTCAGCCGCGGCCCGGCCGGTCGCAGGTTGGTGACGGTGAACCGGCGGTGGGCGACGGGCACGCCGAGCCGCAGTGTGTCCGGCTCGTCGACGTGCGTCACGGTGACGACGTCGTGGACGGCGGTCAGCGCGCCCTGCGCCGCGCACGCCGGGACGCGCCGCGGGTAGGCGACGGTGAGCCACTGCGTGGCGAAGCCCCGGTCGTCGACTTCGAGGGTCAGCGTGTGCGCGAGCCGGGGGTCGCCCGGGTCGCGTTCCAGGATCCACGTGAGCTCCTCGACGGGGACGACCCGCACGACGGGCCGGGCACCGCCGGCCGCCGGCTGCTCCACGACGACGTCGAGGTGCTGCTCCGTCACCTCGTACGGGACGTCCTGCGCCGCGGTGCCGTCGCGGCCGTACACCTCGGTGCGCAGGACCGTGCCGGTGAGCGCGCGCAGCGCCTCGTGCCGCTCGTCGGTGGACATGCCCTCGAACGACGGTCCCGTGGCGCCGGTGCGGTACCACGTCCGGGTCTGCGCCGGGGCGGCGCGGTGCTCGGCCGCGAGGGACTGGAACGGCGACGGCGGCGCCTCGACGGCGGTCGTGTCCCACTCGTCGACGACGCCGAACCCGCGGACCTCCCGGTCGGTGCCGTCGTAGTGACCGTCGTGGTAGGCGAACCGCCGCCCGGACACGACGCCGGTGACGAGGTCGTGGATCCGCACCGACCGGACCACCGGCACCGGGAACGGCAGCCGCGTCGCCCACGGCCGCCCGGCCCGGCGGTCCTCCAGCATGTCCACGGTGGACGCCGACCAGTCGACGGTGGTGGCCGCGCCGACCCCGTTGTCGACGCGGACCAGCAGGTGCGGCCTCACCCCGCCGGTGAGGTCGAGGTAGCGCAGCGGCCGGCCGGCGTCCGCGGGCAGCGCCGAGGACCACACCAGGCAGGGTGTGCCGTGCCCGAGCAGGTCGAGCACGTCGACCCGCTCGGCGGGTCCCGGCGTCGCGGACGTCAGCAGCCGCCCGGCACCCCAGCCGTTGCCGGACCGGTTCCGCCACAGACGCACCCCGCCGGCGCCCAGGTACACGAGGTCGGCGGGGCCGGTGCCGTCGACGTCGACCAGCCGGACCCGTTCGGGGTCGAACGGACCGGTGACGGCGAGGTCGGGCGGGTCGGCCATGACGACGCGGGCGCCGAAGCGGCCCCAGCCGAGGTTCGGCCAGTAGGCGACGCCGCGCTCCTCGACCCGGACCAGGTCGGGCAGGCCGTCGCCGGTCATGTCGGCGGCGTGCAGGGTCGGGTCGGCGAACGGCGGCAGGCCGGCCGGCGCCGGCCCGGACCGTTCGGCCGCCCAGCCGTCCGCGCCGAGGAACCGGTGCCAGCGCAGGCCGCCGGGGCCGCCGGCGCACACCTCGGGCCGGCCGTCTCCGTCGAGGTCCAGCAGGCGCACGTCGGGGGCGGTCCAGTCGACGCGCGGGACCGAGCCGAACGCCCGGTCGGTGGTCCACCGGTCGCCGTCGCGGCTCGTGTACCCGGGAGCCGCCCCGTCGAGGTGCACCAGGGCGGTCCGGCCGTCGCCGGTGACGTCGGCCAGGTACGCGCGGCGGCCCGCGTCGACGGTCGGGCGGTGCGGCACCGCGACGGCGGGCGCGAGACGGGCGCCGCCCTCGTTGCGCCGGTACAGCCACGCCCCGTCGACCTCGACCAGCGCGCCGGGCAGCCCGTCACCGTCGAGGTCCACCCACTGCACCCGGGCGCCGGCGGCACCCGCGGGCGGCGCGCCGGGCGCGGCGACCTCGGTGAGCGCTGCGGCGGCCGGCTCCGCGTAGGTGAACGTCGCGGGTGGCGCCGCCATCGTCCGCGCCGCCGGGTCCGGCAGGCCGGGGTCGTGCCCGGCGACCGACACGGACACGAGCCGGGTCGTGACCGGGTGCTCGTCGTGGTCGAGCAGCACCGACGTGACGAGCCGCGGCCGGTCGCCCAGCTCGGGGAAGCGGTGGAAGACGAGGACCCGCCGGCACAGGTGCCGGGTGCGGACCTCGAAGCCGGACCGGAACGACGAGAACGGGTCCTGCCGCGGCCGCCACGCCCCGGCGTCGCCGGGTTGCGGGTCGAGCTCGTCGTGCTCGCCGTAGTCGAGGACGACCTCGAAGCACCAGTCGCCGGCGACGCCGGGGCGGCGGTTCGCGTAGCGGACGCGTTTCAGGTGCCGGGCCGCGGCGTCGGCCTCGTAGTCGTAGCGGATCAGGTTGCCGCGGTCGTCGGCCGCCTCGGCGAGCAGCCACGCGGCGACCCGGCGCGGGTCGGCGGGGTCGCTGACGCGGGTGGCGGCGTCGACGCCGTACCGGCTGACCACGTTCTCCGGCGAGCGGGTCCGCCAGTGCACCTCACCGGTGGCCAGGTCGCGGACCCGTTCGACGCGGGTGAAGTCGACCTCCACCCGGGACCGGTACCGCACCACCTCGACCCCGGCGGTGACCTCGCGCCCGGCCGGGACCAGCTCCACACCGCCGGACATGACGAAGGTGTCCGCGCCGGGTGCCGGGCCGTCGACGTACCGCGGCAGGAACGGCTCGGTGGCGCGACCGACCGAGGGGACGTCGACGCTCCAGCCGAGCCCGAACACGCTGTTGCCGCGCCCCGACGCGTACGTCAGGGCCAGGTCGGGGCCGAAGCCGGTCCGGCCCGGCGGCAGCGGCAACGGCACGCCGGCCGTCATCGCGCCGGTCGCCGGGACCGCCGCGACCCGCTCGCTGACCGGGCGGTGCGCACCGCCGCCCTTGGGCAGGCCCGGCACGGGCGGCGCGCCCGGCGGGTCGGCGCCCGCCGCCCAACCGGCAGGGGATCCCGCGGCCCAGGCACGACCGGGCTGCGCTGGCTCCGCCTGCCGTCCGCTCACATGCCCTCCCGCACGCCGCCGGCCGCACCCTCCGTGCCGGTATTGTGACCGGCCGCCGCCGCCCGCGGAGTCGCCACAAACCCGGTCCGCTGTCCGGTCCAAGACATCCGGGCCTCCGGCGGGGGCGGGCGGACACGCAAAACCCGCCGCGGGGCGTCCCGCGGCGGGTCACTGCGTGGGCGTTCCTACTTGATCGGGTCCCACCAGCCCGGCGACGGTGCCTCGTCGTCACAGCCGAACGGCTCCGTGCCGCAGTACGGCGCGCCGAACCCGAATCCCGCGATCCAGCCGCCGACGTACTCGAGGCCGGACTTGACCTTGGGTCCCGCCTTCCAGGCCATGGCCGCGATGCCCTTGCCGGCCCACGGACCGACCGCGAGCCCGACGACCGTGGTGAACAGCTGCCGGTTGGCCTTGTCGGTCTCGCCGCCCACGTAGTACGAGTACGCGGACAGGAGCCCGGACCCGGTCCCCAGGATGGTGCATTGGGGCAGCGGACAGAACCCGAGCAGGAACTGCGCGAACGACAGCTGGTTGCCCAGCCGGCAGCCCGGGTCGTGGCTCTCGCACTCGAACTTGTCGTACTGCCGCTCCGGCATCGGCTTCGTCGGCCTGGTCGCGGGACCCATCACCGGCGGCGCCGGGTTGCAGCCCCGGTCCGGCTTCGGGGTCTCCGTCATCACGCTCGGGGTGCAGCCCGACTGGCTGGCCGTGAACGGGCAGTACGCATGACCGTAGAAGTCGTAGTACCAGCCGTCCGCGGAGGCATAACAGGCATTGCCCTTCAGGTTCCCCCAGTTGCACTCGACCGAGGCACCCAGGTGCTCGGGCGCGGAACACGCGGGATTGTTCGTCGGGCCCTGCTGGTAGAAGTCGCAGGTCTGCAGATACATCTGGCCCTTGTGCTTGATGACTTTGTAGTGCCTGGGCGTGCCGTTGATCTTGCCGGCGGGGTTGACGCGTGCGACGTCGTACTCGTGCACCACCTCCGGCTGCGGTTCCGCCGGTGCCGGGGTCGGATCGCATTCCCTCGGGCGGCACGCGTACCGGCCGTCCGGGTCGGCCAGGGTGACCGGGTTGTTCTCGGCGTACGAGTAGCCGTTCATGCCCTGCGACTTCTCGGCGTCCAGGACCGGGTCGACGGAGATGAACCGGCCCGACCGCGGGTCGTACTCGCGGGCGCCGAGGTGGACCAGGCCGGTGTCGTCGGCGGTGCCGTCGACGAAGCCGCGCCTGGAGGGCCACGTCACCACCGGGCCGCGCGGGTTGCCGAACGGGTCCGCCCGGCGCACCGTCTTGGTCAGGTCGGAGGCCTTGAACGACAGCCCCGCCGTGCCCTGGTGGTCGCCGCACTGCCAGCTGAGCCCCTGCGGGGTCCGCACCGCGACCGTCCGGCCCGCGTGGACGTAGGACCGGGTGCCGGTGGTGACACCGCCGGCCAGCCGGTACTCCACGTCGCCGAGGTACAGCGTGGTGCCGCCCGGGTCCTTCGCCATGAGCCGTGCACCGTCGGCGTCGTAGAGGTAGGACGTGGTGCCGGCGCTGTCGGTGACCGTCTCCAGCTGGTTCGTCGCGGTCCACGTCAGCGTCTGCGACGGCCGGCCGGCGATCGACCGGGTGGTCATGTTGCCGGTCGGGTCGTAGCCGTACGAGTCGGTGCCCGTCCCGCCGGTGGTGGTGGCGACCTGGGTCACCGCGTGCGGGCGGCCGGTGCCGGCGCCCTGCGCCGGGTAGGTGTACGTGCGGGTCACGTCACCCGTGGTCAGGTGGCTCACCTCGCTGGTCCGGTTGCCGCTCGCGTCGCTCACGTACGACTTCCAGTACGCCGCCGGGCCGCCCAGCGCGTTCGCCGCCGGGTTCGTGGCGCAGTTGCCCGAGGTCGGCGTCCACGCGTCGCTGAGCCGGAACCGGTCGTCGTACCGGAAGCACTGCACGTCGTCCTGGCCGGCGCCGTACTGCGCGATCCTGTCCGCGACCGACAGGACGTTGCCGGACGCGTCGTAGGTGTAGGTGCTGTTCTTCGCCACGGTGTTGGGGATGTCGCCGTACACCAGGTGGTTGGACAGCAGCCCGGTGCCCGGGTAGTACGACCACAGCTGCCGCAGGTTCTTGCCGGCCGCCGAGTCGCGCAGCTGCATGCTCCCCAGCTGCCCGTCCGCCTTGTACTGGGTGTCCACGACGTACGTGCCGAGGTTGGACTGCAGGGTCAGCGGGTTGCCCAGCGCCGTGTAGCCCAGCTGCAGCGTCTCGTCGGTGAGCCCGGCGTAGTTCGCCGCGTTCACCTTGGTCGAGCCGGTGGCCGTGGCGACGCTGCCGTCGGCGTTGTACGTCGTCCCGGTGAGGTACTCGCCGGCGAGGGTGCCGGTCATGGCGTTCGCCGGGATCGTCACCTTCGCCGTCTTCGCCTTGCCGGTCGCCGTGTACTCCAGGATCTGCCGGGTGTAGGCCTGTCCGCCGGAGTAGCGGATCGCCGCGGTCGGCAGGCCGTGGACGAGCGAGTCGAAGGTCCACTCGGCCGTCTTGTTCGCCAGGCTGCCCGTGTACTCGGCGGTCTTGCGGCCCAGCCCGTCGTAGGTGTACAGCATGGTGAGGTTGCGGGCGTTCACCGACTTGGTCTGCGCGCCGCGTTTGTCGTACTCGAACGTGCTCTTGCCGGTGTCGGGGTCGTTGGCCTCGGTGATCCGGCCCATGGCGTCGACCACGAACGTCCAGGTGTTGCCCGACACGTCGGTGGTCGAGGCGACCGCGCCGCGGGGGTGGTAGGTGCGGCTCATGACGTCGTGCGCGCCGCTCACCGGGTTCGCGATGTTGCTGCGGTAGGTCCACAGCGCCGTCGTCCTGCCCCGCACGTCGGTGAACGTGGAGGTCGCCGGGCTGCCCGCGGCGGGGCTGACGTCCACCCGGTCGCCGCCGTAGGCGGTGGTGGCGGTCCACTGGGTGACGCCGCTGAGCTGCCACGCCGAGGCGATCGACCGGCCCGCGCCGTCGTAGGTGACGCGGGTCTGCGCCGGCACCTCCGTGTCGAGGGCCAGCCGCAGCGTGCCGCCCGGCGCGCCGGTGGCGCCGTATCCCGGCCGGGTGAGTTTCACCAGGCCGCGGCTGTCGTAGTGGGTCTCGCTGATGAGCCGGTTGCCGCCCTCCGCCGGGATCTGCTCCTGGCGGGTGCGCAGCTTGCTGTCCAGCAGCGCGTAGCTGGTCAGGTATCCGCTGCCGGTGGTGTCGAGCTTGCTGGTGGCGACGCTGGACGCGCCGGTCTGGCGCAGGTCGTAGGCGAACTTCACCGACGCCGTCTCGGTCGCCTTGTTCCGGCCCGGCGCCCACACGGACGTGAGCTGGCCGAGCTTGTCGTAGGCGAAGTCGGTCCGGCGGGTCGTCCCGGGCCCGCTGACGTCCTGGTCCACGACGGAGACGGCGCGGCCGTTGGCGGGGTCGACGTCGGTGACGGTGACCCAGCCGAGCGGGTTCGTGACGGTGGTCTTCGTGACCGGTCCGCCCGTCGCCGGCGTGTACGCGGTGGCGGTGCGGAAGTTCTCGGCGTCCCACGACTCCACGGTCCGGCCGTGCTCGTCGGCGGCCGCCCTGGTGGTGGTCGTGTACACCGGGTTCGTGGCGTGCGGCGTCGAGACCTGCTCGACCCGCGACGCGAAACCCTTGGTGAGCGTGGTGGAGTAGGAGCTCGCCCCGTCGTACCACACCCGCACGTCCGAGACGACGTCCGTGACCCGGTTCGGGGTGGCCGCGCAGCGCACCGCCACGAGCTCCACCCGCGACAGGTGCGAGACGTTGGTTGCGGCGGTGTTGCCGGCGTACCAGTGCCGTGCGCACTGGTCGTCGGCGGTCGTGGACAGGTCGGCCTCGTCGTCGATGCGGTCCACCCGCCCGGTGCGGTCGGCGAGGAAGGTGTTCGTGGTGCGCGTCTTGCGGGGTTGCCGGCCGCCGTCGAGCGTCGTGGTGACCTGGGTCGACTTGATGTTCGTCACCCAGGCCTTGACGGTGATGCCGAGGACGTCCTGGGTGGCGGTCGGCCCGTACTCGTACGGGTCGGTCTTGGTCTTGTCGACCACGGTCGACGTCTCGCCGAGGTAGTTGATCTGCTCGCGGACGGTGCCGGCGAAGCGGTCCTCGTCGGCCCAGGTGCCGCCGTCGGAGTCGGGGACGGACGCGGTGCGGGTGCCGCTGCCGAGCTTGTCGCCGTGCATGCCACGGAAGTACGTGGTCTCCGACTTCAGCCGCACGCTGGTCGCGGCGCCGCGCAGGACGCGGACCTTCTCGTAGCCGCGCCACATGCCCCAGCTGCGCCGGTTCGGCATGGTCATGGGGTTCTGGTCGGAGTGCCAGGCGGGCGAGCCGAGGTAGACGTAGCTGGTCTCCTCGTCCTCGGTGCCGTCGGCCCCGCCGCCGTCGCCCTCGGCGATCCTGTCCACGCGGTACTTGTGGAAGTACTCGAGCTTCGGCGTGCTGGTGCCCGTCGGCACCCAGTACTGCGGGAAGCACAACCGGCTGTTGTTGTCGGGGGCGGCCGGCATGCTCTGCCCCGCGATGCAGTCCTTCCCGGAGTACGTGATGGCGATGGTGTTGCCGGACTCGGTGAGGATCGAGCTCATCCGGTAGCGGGTGATGCTGTTGGTCGTGCCGGCCATGTCGACGCGGTTGCTCATGCCGACCGGGGTCAGCCGCACCGCCGGCAGGCACGCGTCGGGGTCGTCGGTCGTGCCGCAGCCCTGGACGGTGGACAGCCACAGCACCTTCTGCAGGTTGACGCCGGGGTCGTTCCACTGGTGGCTGAGCCTGGTCTGCGACACCCGCCGCCACGTCCGGTTCCCCGTGGCGACCTCGGTGGTGATCTTCGTCAGGCGTTTCGTGGTGAAGAACGCCGGCGAGTAGCGGCCGGAGCAGTTGGTGGTGCTGGCGCACAACAGGTCGACCGGGACGTCGGGGAAGTTCGCCGCGTTCGCGGTGTTCGGCACGCACGTGGCGCCCGGGGTGACGCACCGTTCCTCGGTGTCGAACAGCACCCGGGCGGGCGCCGTGCCGGCGAAGCGGGTGTCGGCGCCGGACGCGTTCTGCCGCGTGCCGTAGTTGATCTCCCGCACGTACAGGTCGCGGACGTACGCCGAGACGGTGGTGTCGCTGCCGTTGCGGGCGTAGTTGTTGGTGTGCCGGTCGTAGAAGAACGACATGGTGTTCTTGAACGGGTCGACGACATAGTCGAGGTTCCACCGGTAGGCCTGCTGGCACCAGCCGGGCGCGGCGTTGCACGGCTCGCCGGTGTTGTTGCCGTAGACCGGCTCGTAGCCGACCGACTTGGTCTCGTTGGCGGCGTCGCCGTCCCAGCCGGGCAGGCGGTTGAGGCCGAAGTAGTACTCGATGCCGTCGGTGGTGGTGACCCTCCAGTACTCGCCGTCGTTGTCGCCGTTGCCGGTGGCGACGTCGGCGAGCTTCTCGACCTTCGCGCCGTTGTCCGACGACGGCCGCCACTGCCCGTTCTCCAGCACCAGCGTGCTGGACTGCCCGTTGAGGGTCATGGTGGCGTTCTCGCCGACCCAGCACAGGTCGCCGTTGTTGGGCCTGTTGTCGTCGGTGCAGCCGCGGTACCCGCGCTCGATCGACCCGGGCTGCCAGTTGAAGCCCTCACCGACCCAGCTCGGCTGCGAGTTCGCGGCGGCGGTCATCCCGTCGACGGACTGCGAGGAGTAGCCGAGCTGCACCTGCGGCGACGGGCCGCCCGCGGCCGGCGGCAGCCCGATCGGGTAGCCCCAGGAGAACCCGCCGCTGCTGCCGCCCGCCGTCCACTTGTTGGCGGCGTTGAGGTCGGTGGCCTTGTAGTCGCCGCCGTCGGAGGAGGCGCCGGCGGCGAGCGCGACCAGCATGCCGGAGCGCGACTGGGGCGCGGCCGCCGTCGTCGCGTCGAGCCGCTGGTCGAGCAGGGCCGGCGCGGTGACCTCCGCGGAGACGACGCCGGACACGGCATCGTTGGTCGAGTCGAGCACCCGCTCCTGGCAGCCCGGCAGGTCCGGGGTGCTCAGCGCGCACTCCGGCAGCGCCACCAGGCGCAGCCGGCGGGACCAGTCGGCGCCGTAGGCGTCGCGGAAGCCGGTGTAGTCGACGCCGACGACGACCGCGCCGGCGCCGGACCTGCCGTCGTTGCGGCCGACCCGGAACACGACGTCACGGCCGCCGGTGCCGTGCGGCAGCAGGCTCACCCGGACCTTGCCGGGTGGGGTGCCGACTGCCTCGCCGGACAGCCGCTGCTGCGGGCCGAGGACCGCGCCGGCCCTGGCCCCGATCGGCAGCCCCGGCGCCCATGCCAGGACCGGGGTGGCCGACGCCTGCAGCGACGCCGAGGCGGGCAGCGACACGTCGGCCGTACCGGCGGCGGGCCAGGCGACGGTGGGCGCCGCCCGCACCGTCGCGGTGGTGTCCTTCGCGGGTGCCCGGTACACCGCGTCCCGGGTCTGGACCAGGGGCTGGTCCTTCGGCAGGTCGAGCTCGACCGGTCCGGCGTTCGCCGGTGTCACGACACCGGCGACGGCCAGGACGGTGAGGACGACGACCGCGGCACGCGCCCTCACAGCGCACGCACCGTGGTCGGGTCGAGCGTGCCGGCGACGCTGGTGGAGTTCCACCAGTTCCACTCCGTCTTCGAGTCGCCGGCGACGAACCCGCCGGTCACGACCTTGATCGAGGTGCTGGTCGTACCGTCGAAGCTGACGATGTCGAAGCGGCCGTTGCCGTCGATGTCACCGCCGGTGAAGCGCCACGCCGGGGCGGTGGCGAGGCCCGGGATCGCCATGCAGGACGCGGGCGTGAAGGCCTGCCCGGTGGAGATCGCCGCGCAGACGCCGGAGCCGTTCTTGAGGATCTCGTAGAGGTCCTCGTCGCCGTCGCCGTCGGCGTCGCCGGTGAGCACCGTGACCGTGTTCGTCATGCACCGCGCGCCGGCGCCGGAGCGCCAGACCGGGTTCGTGGCGAACGTGCTGTTGCCCGGCGGGCGGAAGCGCCACAGGCCCGTGTCGCAGTTGCCGTAGTCGTAGTACAGCAGCACCTCGGCCTTGCCGTCCTTGTCGAAGTCGCCGGCGGCGGTGGCCTTGATCCGGTTGCCGTCCCAGTTGCCGACGCCGGAGTCCCAGTACGGCACGGGCCAGCTGAACCCGGAGCCGTCGGACTTGGCCTCGAACACGAACCCGCGTTCCTGGGCGCTGTCGTAGCGGTAGAACGCGGCGATGTCGGTCTTCCCGTCGCCGGTGAAGTCGCCCGCCACGGCCAGCGTCCGGTCGTAGCACCAGCCGCCGTTGCCGGAGTCCCACAGCTGCGCCGCGGCGCGGTAGCCGTTGCCGTCCGACAGCCACCACGACAGGGTCGTGCGGCAGTTGCCGTGGTCACGGAACATGGCCACGTCGGCGCGGCCGTCGCCGTTGAAGTCGCCGTTGAGCGCCTTCACCGACGCCATCGGGTAGGCGTTCGGGTCGTTGACGACCGACGTCACCGGCGAGGTCGGGCCGCTGCCGTCGGGCTTCGTCGTCCACCGCATCAGCGACGTGCGGTAGCCGCCCGGGTCGACGACGGCGACGATGTCGGCGTTGTCGTCGCCCGTGGCGTCGGCCCGCTTCTTGGCCGGGGTGCCGCCGTTGGCGAAGAACATCCACAGCCCCGGGGCGTGGAAGTTGCCGACGTTCGGTGCCTGCGGCGACCGGTTGCCGCTGGCGTCGACGGCGACGACGCTGAGGATGTTGATGCCGCCGGTCCCGTCGACGGGCACGACCGGTGCCGTCGCGACGCCGCTGCTGTTGGCCGGGACCCAGATGTAGGGCGTCTTGTCGACCGTGGCGACCGAGTAGTAGTAGCCGACGACCCGGTCCAGGGTCTGGTTGACGGGGCTGAAGGTCACCGTCGCCGGTGCCCCGACGACCGCGCCGGGACCCGCCGGGAGCGGGAAGTCCTTCAGGTCGGTGCTGGTGAGCAGGGGCTGCGCCGGCGCGGTGCCGTCGACGACGAAGTGGCACCAGGGCGAGTACGCGCTGTGGTGCGCGCCGTCCCAGGCCCGGACCCGCCACTGGATGTCGTGCCCGTTCGGCATCGAAGCGGCCGGTACGTTGACGGTGATGGTGCGCGGTGCGGGCAGGCCGGGTGAGTCGGGCACCGTCACCACCGGCCCGCCGGTGGTCAGGTCCTGCCACTCGAACTTGCCGACGATGTTCTGGTCGTTCTCGGCGTCCTGCACCTTGGTGCTGAGCTGCACGCCGTTGTTCGAGCCGATCGCCGGCTGGCCGGCCGTGCCGCTGGTGTAGCAGCCGACGGTGCTGCCGTCGCCGGTCGCGGTCTGGTCCGACACCGTCGGCGGGGTGTTGTACTGCACGACGAGGTTCGTGTTCGCCGCCGACAGCTTCTTCCACTGCTGGGAGTTGCTCTCCGAGCCCAGGAACACGAACGTGTACTCGTTGAACCGGGCGTCGGCCCAGCCCTGCATCTGCGAGGTGAGGACCCAGCTCGGGTTGTTGCCCGGCGCGCTGCAGCTCTGCGCGGACCGGGCGCCGAAGGACGTGAGCACGCCCGGCGCCCAGCCGATCCGGCCGCCGTTGATCCCGCCCTGGATGGCGCCGCTCTGCGCCAGCGTCAGGTCGGTGCCGGTGCAGTTCCACGAGTGCGTGACGATCGTCTTGAGCTCGGCGGCGATGATCTGCTTGCCGTGCACCTGGGACAGGCCGAAGGCGAAGTACGCCCGCCAGCTCGTGCCGCAGCACTCCGGGTTGCGCCCGACCCGGGCGACGTCGCCGACGCCGCCGGAGTAGTCGTAGTTGTCGATGTTGGCGTACGCGAAGCTGGTCCGCGGCATGCCGATCTGCGGGTCGACGTACAGCGGCAGGGTGAGGCTCTCGTCGGCCAGCCACGCGGGGTCGGGGCGCAGCACCAGCTCGCCGCCGGTGAGCTCGGACGCGACCTTGCCGGTGCGGGTCAGGTCCTCCGCGCCGCGGGCGGTGCCGCCGTTGGAGGCGTCCCACATGCCCGCCGGGGCCGAGGCGAGCACCGCGGCGCCCGTGTCGTCGAGCACCTCGAACGTGCCGTCGGCGCGGGTCCGGGTGGCGGGGCCGGTGACGGCGACCGCGATGCGGCGCAGCGCCGGGTTCGCGGCGGCCGCGCGGGTCTTCACCACGAGCACGTAGTTGAAGCTGTCGGCGAAGGCCCGCACCCGCAGGTCGACGCCGTCGTACACGTCCGGGTAGACGACGGTGTCGCCGTCGAGCCGGGCCGCGGGCAGTGCTGTCGGCCAGCGCAGCGAGAACGCCCCGGCCGAGGTCTGCGCGGTGGCGAACGGTTCGCTGCCGCCGCCCTTCGCGAACGTCATCGGCAGCGTGGTCGTCGCGGCGTACCCGCCGGTCGTCGCGGCCCGCAGCGTCGTGTCGATCGGCGTCCAGCCGCCGGCGGTCTTGACCCGCTTCGGGGTCGCCGACGTCTCGTAGGTCATCGTGCCGTTCGGGTTCGCGAACGTCTGCGACTTCGCGGTGCGGGCGGCGGCCACCTCGACGCGCTTGCCGCACAGCAGGGCGGATGCCCTGGCCGCCTTCTCGTCCTGGCGCACCGTGGCCGCGGCGCACTCGGCGCTCGGCGGGGCCGCGGTCGCGGCGTGCGGCACGACGGTGATCCAGCCGAGGCCGAGGCCGGCCCCGGCGACGACCAGTGCGGCGCGCCGGCGCGCCGAGGAGAACCTGCCCATGCGTTGTCCCTCCGTGGAATGGGCGTGCGGCAGACACGTCCGGGGGGAGCATGGGGAACGGGCCTTTCAACCGGCGTGCACGTCGCTACCCGTACGACTCCCGTACCCGGCGGGCGTTCAGTCGTTCGTCGTCGCCAGCTGGGCACGGAGCTCGGCGGCCTCGGGAACGCCGAGGTCGTCGTAGAGGGCGAGGGCCCGGGCGAAGTGCTCACGGGCCAGGTCCGGCGCGTGCGACGCGCGGTGGGCGTGGCCGAGCCCGGCGTGCGCCCGGGCCTGCTGGTCGCGGATCCCGGACCGCACCGCGGTGTCGAGCGCGGCGGCGTGCTCCGCGAGCGCGTCCACCGGCCGGCCGTCGCGGGTCGCCGCCTCGCCGAGACCGTTGCGGGCCCATGCCTCGCCGTGCCGGTCGCCGGCCTCCAGGAACAGCGCGAGGCTGCGGGCGTGATGCCCGGCCGCCCGCCGCGGCTCGCCCCGCAGCGTCTCGATGATGCCGAGGTCGGTCAGGGCGGTCGCCTCACCGGCCCGGTCGCCGGCGCGCCGGTGCACCGCGATCGCCTCTCGGTAGTGCCCGGCGGCGGCGTCGTGCTCGCCGAGGTGGAAGCGGACCATGCCGAGGTTGATCAGGGTGCCGCCGACACCGGCGTCGTCGTCCTCGCCGCGGAACACCGCCAGCGCCGCGCGGTAGTGTCCGGCGGCCCGCGCGTGCCGGTGCAGCACCTGGTCGACGCCGCCGAGCCCGTACAGGGCCCGGCCCAGCCCGAGCGGGTCACCGGACTCCTCGAACGCCGCCCGGGCCCGCCGGAAGTGCCCGGCCGCCGCCTTGAGCTGCCCCAGCTGGTGCTGCGCCATGCCCAGTCCGAGGTCGGCGTGGCCGGCGCCCCGGGTGTCGCCGAGGGAGACGGCCGCGTCCCGGGCGGCCCGGTGCACGGCGAGCGCCTCGGCCGCCGACCCGCCGGCCAGGTACCGGAACAGGGTGCGGGCCAGGAGCACGGCGTGGCCCGGCAGGCCGTGGCGGGCCGCGGACCGCACGACCGCCGTCAGCCCGGCGAGCTCCGCCTCCAGCCACGCCCGGGCGGCGTCGCGGTCCGGCAGGGGCGGGGTCGTCGCCGTCGGCGGCACGACCGGGCGGTGCCGCCGGGCCGCCGGGAACAGCACGTCCATCGCCGCCGCGGCGGCCGCCGCGCAGTGGTCGAACAGCCGCGTCCGCGCCGCCCGGACCGCGTCACCCTCTGGCTGGGGCAGCGGTCCCGGCTCCCCGTCCGGCCGGGGCAGCGCTCCCGGGTCGCCGTCGGCCTGGCCCAGCGCGTACGCGCGGAGCAGGTCGTGCATCGCGAACCGGCCGCCGGGCGTGGCGTCCAGCATGCGGCCGCGCACCAGCGGTGCCAGCAGCCGCCGGGCCTCCGGCACGGTGACGTCCGCGAGGGCCGCCGCCGCGTAGGCGTCGACGTCCGCGCCCGGATGCAGCGCGAGCAGCACGAACAGCCGCGCCGCGGCGGGCGGCAGGTGCCGCAGCGACCAGGAGAACGCGGCCGCGACCGAGGCCCTCGGGTCGCCGCCGGCGTCCAGCAGCGCCAGCCGCGACCGCTGGTCGCCGAGCTCCGCCGCCAGCTCCGCCATGCTCGCGCCGGGCCGGGACACCACCAGCTCGGCCGCGACCCGCAGCGCCAGCGGCAGCCGCGCGCACAGCTCCGCCATGGCGACCGCGGCCGCCGGCTCCGCCTCGGCCCGGTCCCCGATCAGCCGCCGCAGCAGGGCGCCCGCCTCGACCACCGACAGCAGCCCCACGTCGACCCGCCGGGCGCCGTGCACCGCCACCAGCCCGGCGAGCCGGTCCCGGCTGGTCACCAGGACCGTGCACGACGCGGTCCCCGGCAGCAGCGGCCGGACCTGCTCGACCGTGGCGGCGTTGTCCAGCAGGATCAGCATCCGCCGGTCGGCGACCTGGGTGCGGAAGCGGGCGGCCCGCTCGTCGACGTCGTCGGGCAGGTCTGCGCCGGACCCGCCGACGGCGCGCAGCAGCTGCCGCAGCGCGTCCGCGGCGCTCACCGGCTCGTCCGGGTCGTAGCCGCGCAGGTTCAGGTACACCTGCCCGTCGGGGTAGCGGACCCGTACGCGATGCGCCCAGCGGAGGGCGAGCGCGGTCTTGCCGACCCCGGCGGTGCCGGAGATCGCCGCGATGACGACCGCGGTCGGCTGCGCCTGGCCGGCCTCGACGATCCGGTCGAGCTCGGCGAGCTCCGCCGTCCTCCCGGCGAACCCGGCCACGTCCGGGGGCAGCTGCGCCGGCACGACCGCGACCGGCCGCACCGCGACGGGCTCCTGCCGCAGCACCCGCCGGTGGGCGTCGAGGAGGTCGGGGCCGGGCTCGACGCCGAGGTCGTCGACGAGCCGCCGCCGGATCCCCTGGTACACCGTGAGCGCCGCCGCCCGCAGGTCGCTCGCGGCGAGCGCGGCGATGAGCCTCGCGTGCAGCGGCTCGTGCAACGGGTCGGCGGTGGCGAGCTCCCACAGCACCGGCAGGCACCGCCCGGCCTGCCCGGCGGCGAGGGCCGCACCGGCGAAGCGCAGCGCCACCGCGACCCGCTCGTTCGCCACGGCCGTGACGAGCGGATGGTGCCGCAGCTCGGGCACGTCGGCGAGCGGGCCGCCCCGCCACATCGCCAGGGCCGCCTCCAGCAGGTCCAGCGCGCCGGCGGGCGGCGCCGTCCCGGCCAGCTCCACCCGCTGCCGGAAGCCGGCGAGGTCGAGCCGGTCGGGCCCGAGGTCGAGCCGGTACCCGCCCGGCGTCCGGCCGATCACACCGGACCGGGCGGCACCTGCCTGGTCGAGCGCCGCCCGCAGCCGCGACACGTAGGTGTGCACGGCGTGCGCCGCGGACACCGGCGGCTCGGTGTCCCACAGCAGGTCCACCAGCTCGGACACGGCGACGGCGGTGCCGGCCGACAGCGCCAGCCGCCCCAGCAGCACCCGCTGGCGCGCCGAGCCGACCGCGACGGGCCGCGCTCCACGATGGACGGTCACCGGTCCCAGGACGGACACCCGGGCCGGCCCGTCCGCGCCGGCGGGCGGCGCCGGCTCCTGCGGGCCCACGGCCGTCCGCAGCGCCGCGGCCGGCCCGCCGGTCACGCCCAGCCCGGCGATCAGCGCCTCCACGGTCTGCGGCTGCGGCCGCCGGGTCCGTCCCTGCTCCAGGTCCCGGACCGCCCCGACGCTCATCCCGACCCGGTCCGCCAGCTGCCGCTGGCTGAGCCCCGCCGCCTGCCGCGCGGCACGCACCAGCTCGCCGATCCCGCCGGCATCCCCGTCGGCCATGCCACGCCCCCGTCCGCGTCGATGCGCCGACCCTAGTGGAGCCTCCGCCGGGTGGCGGCGACGGCGATGTCCGCAGCCGACCGGCCGGTCCGGCGCGGTGCGGTCTGGGAGACTGAGCCATGCCGACGTTCAACGGAGACGACGACCTGCGCGATGCCGCGTTCACCGGGGTGGACCTGCGGGGGGCGCGCTTCACCAGGGCGAAGCTGGCGGGTGCGCGGTTCAGCGACGCGGACCTGTCCGGCGCCCGGATCACCGACGCGGACTTCTCCGGTGTGGTGGTGCGGGGCTCGGAGCTGCACGGTGTGGAGCTCGACTCGCCGTGGCTGTTCGAGCGGGAGAACGTGCTGCTGGTCAACGGCGTCGACGTGCTGCCGTTCGTCGAGGCCGAGCTCAACCGCCGCTTCCCCGGCCGCGCCGACCGGCAGGCCACGGACCCGGACGGGCTGCGGGCGGCCTGGGCGGCCGTGGAGGCGACGTGGGCGGCGACGCTGGCCCGGGTCGAGGCGATGCCCGGCGGCACGGTCGAGCGGTCGGTGGACGGCGAGTGGTCGTTCGCGCAGACGCTGCGCCACCTCGTCTGCGCCACGGACCTGTGGCTCGGCCGGGCGGTCCTGGAGCTCGACGAGCCCATGCATCCGATCGGCCTGCTGTATTCGGGCGCCGAGCGGGAGGGGCACGCCGTGCCGCCCGTCACGCCCTCCTTCGCGGAGGTCCTGGAGGTCCGGGCGGGGCGGGTCGCGATGGTCCGCGAGTTCCTCGCCACCGTCACGCCCGAGGTGCTCGCCGAGCCGCGCCGCAGCCCGCACGCGTCCGAGCAGGAGCGCGCGCAGACGGTCCGGTCCTGCCTGCACGTGATCCTCGACGAGGAGTGGGAGCACCACCGGTACGCAGTCTGGGACCTCGACAAGGCGTCTTGAGCGATCGCTCAAATCGTGGCAGACTCCAGACTTGAGCGATCGCTCAAGACCCTGGAGGCGTCATGCTGCAAGCACCTCCCCTGGCCGGCGTCGTCGAGCGGCGGCTGCTGGTCAACTACCGCACCGACCCCGGCACCACCGCCCGGCTGCTGCCGGCGCAGCTGCGCCCCCGGCTGGTCAACGGCTGGGCGGTGGCGGGCATCTGCCTGATCCGCCTCGGGCGCCTGCGGCCCCGGCACGTGTCGGCGGTCGTGGGGCTGCGCAGCGAGAACGCCGCGCACCGCATCGCCGTCGAATGGGACACCGGCGCCGGGACCCGCCACGGGGTCTACATCCCCCGCCGGGACACGGACTCCCTCGCCAACGCGGCGCTCGGCGGGCGGCTCTTCCCCGGCGAGCACCACCGCGCCCGGTTCGACGCCCAGGAGACGGCGTCGGACCTGCGGGTGGCGTTCGCCAGCACCGACGCGACGGCCCACGCGGACGTGCGGGTCAGGGCGACCGAGGGCTGGACGGGCGGCGAGCTGTTCGCGGACCTCGGCGAGGCGTCCGAGTTCTTCCGCCGGGACACCGACGGCTACTCCGCCACCGGCGACGCGCGCCGCCTGCAGGGGCTGCGGCTGGGGACCGACGCGTGGCGGGTCGAGGCGGTCGAGGTGGTCGAGGCGGCGTCGAGCTTCTTCGACGACCGGGCCCGCTTCCCGGCCGGCACCGCGACGCTGGACTGCGCGCTGCTCATGCGGGACGTGCCGGTCGTGTGGGACCCGCTGCCCTCGATGCGGGTGGCGGCTCAGGCGGCGACGCGAGCGGCGGCGTGAAGGTCGTCGTCGCGGGCGGGTCCGGCGGGCTCGGGCGGGCCATCTCGCGGGACCTGACCGGCCGTGGGCACGAGGTCGTCGTGCTGAGCAGGTCGCCGGCCGCGCCCGGCTCCGGGCGGTGGGTGCGCTGGGACGGCCGGACCGTGGGCGACTGGGCCGGGGAGCTCGCCGGCGCCGCGCTCGTCAACCTGTGCGGCGCCCTGGTCGACCGGCCGCCGACCCCGGCCAACATCGCGCTGCTGACCGGGTCCCGCGTCGACCCGACCCGGGCGCTCGCCCGCGCCGCCGCCGAGGCGGAGGTGCCGGTGTGGGTACAGATGAGCACCCTCGCCATCTACGGCGACGCGGGCGACGCGGTCCTCGACGAGACCGCGCCCGTGGCCGCCGGGCCGCCGCAGATGGCCGGGGTCGCGACCGCCTGGGAGGACGCGGCGGCGGACGCGCCCGCGGGCCGCCGGGTCGTGCTGCGCACGGGGATCGTCCTGGAGTCCGGCACGCCGGCGATGCGGCGCCTGACGGGCCTCGTCCGCTGGGGGCTGGGCGGCCGGGTCGGCGACGGGCGGCAATGGGTCAGCTGGCTGCACGTCGCCGACCTGCTCGCGATCGTGCGCCACTGCCTCGACGACGCCGCGCTGCGCGGTGTCGTCCACGCGACGGCGCCGCGGCCGGTGCGCAACGCCGAACTGATGGCCACGCTCCGCCGGGCACTGCACCGCCCGCCCGCGCCGCCGACGCCCGCACCGCTGGTCAGGCTCGGCGCCCGCGTGCTGCGCACCGACCCGGCCCTGGCGCTCACCGGTCGCCGCTGCGTCCCGGCCCGGCTGCTCCGGTCAGGGTTCGAGTTCGCCTACCCCGAGCTCGGCGGCGCGGTGGCCGACCTGCTCGCCACGCGCCCGGGGCGGTTCGTCAGCACACGGTGAGCCCGGCGGCGGTGAAGGTGCCGCGGACCCGGGTCAGGAGCGCGCCGTCCGGTGGCGGGGTGTCGCGGAGCGCGAACGGGACACCGAGCCTGTCGTACTTGGCGGCGCCGAGCCGGTGGAACGGCAGGACGTCGACGCGTTCCACGTTGCCGAGCCCCGCGGCGAACCCGGCGACGCCTTCGACGTCGGCCGGGTCATCGGTGAGCCCGGGGACGAGCACGTATCTGAGCCAGACCGGGGTGCCGCGGCCGGCGAGGCGGCGCGCGAAGTCCAGGGTCGGCCCGATGGACGCACCGGTGAGGCGGCGGTAGCGGGCCGGGTCCCACGACTTGACGTCCAGCAGCACGAGGTCGGTGACGGCGAGCAGGTCGTCGCCGGCCCGCCCGCCGAGCGCGCCGGAGGTGTCCAGGGCGGTGTGCAGGCCGAGTTCCTTCGCCCCGGCGAACAGCGCCCGGGTGAACGCCGGCTGCAGCAGCGGTTCGCCGCCGCTGACGGTCATGCCGCCGCCGGTGGCCTTGACGAACGCCACGAACCGTCCGACCTGTTCCGTGACGGTGCCGGCGGTGGTCGCGGTGCCGTCGCGCATGTGCCAGGTGTCGGGGTTCTGGCAGTACAGGCAGCGCAGCGGGCACCCGGCGAGGAACGCCACGAAGCGGGTGCCGGGACCGTCCACGCCGGTGGAGACGTCCCACGAGTGCAGCCGGCCCGGGACCGGACGCCACCGACCGGGGGGAAGGGCGGTGGCGTCCGGCCGGGTCTGCGAGGAAGGTACGGGCGTCATGCCGAACCGTGGAAGGTGCGGTTGACGACGTCGCGCTGCTGCTCGCGGGTCAGCCTGACGAAGTTGACGGCGTACCCGGAGACCCTGACCGTCAGCTGCGGGTACCGCTCGGGGTGCTCCATCGCGTCCAGCAGGGTGGCCCGGTCGAGCACATTGACGTTGAGGTGGAACCCGCCGGCGGCGGTGTAGGCGTCGAGGATGCGGGCCAGGTTGACGACCCGTTCGGCGTCGGCGCGGCCGAGACCGTCGGGGGTGACCGTGCTGGTGAGCGAGATCCCGTCGCGGGCGGACGCGTAGGGCAGCTTCGCCACCGACAGCGCCGAGGCGACCATGCCGTGCGTGTCGCGGCCGTTCATCGGGTTGGCGCCGGGCGCGAACGGCTCACCGGCCCGGCGGCCGTCGGGCATGTTGCCGGTGTGCTTGCCGTACACGACGTTCGAGGTGATGGTCAGCACCGACTGGGTGTGGATCGCGCCGCGATAGCTCGGGTTCGACCGGACCTTGTCCATGAAGGTCTCCACCAGCCAGACCGCGATGCTGTCCGCGCGGTCGTCGCCGTTGCCGTAAGCCGGGTATTCCCCGTCGACGACGTAGTCGACGACCAGGCCGGTCTCGTCGCGGATCGGTTCGACATGGGCGTAGCGGATCGCGGCGAGGCTGTCGGCGGCGACGGAGAGCCCGGCGATGCCGCAGGCCAGGAAGCGGCGCACCGGATAGTCGTGCAGCGCCATCTCGATCCGCTCGTAGGCGTACTTGTCGTGCATGCAGTGGATGATGTTGAGCGCGTCGACGTAGGTGCGGGCGAGCCAGTCCAGGGTCCGGTCGAACGCGGCGAGGACGTCGTCGTAGCGCAGGACGTCCCCGGTGACCGGCCGGCTCGCGGGCGCCACCTGGACGCCGCTCATCTCGTCGCGGCCGCCGTTGATCGCGTACAGCAGCGCCTTGGCGACGTTGACCCGCGCGCCGAAGAACTGCATGTCCTTGCCGACGCGCATCGCCGACACGCAGCAGGCGATGGCGGTGTCGTCGTCGCTGTACCGGCGCAGCAGGTCGTCGTTCTCGTACTGGATGGCGCTGGTGTCCATCGACACCTTCGCGCAGAACCGTTTGAACGGCTCGGGCAGCGCCGGCGACCACAGGACGGTCAGGTTCGGCTCGGGTGCCGGGCCCAGGTTGTACAGCGTCCGCAGGTAGCGCAGCGACGTCCTGGTGACGAGGGTCCGCCCGTCGGCGGACATCCCGCCGATCGACTCGGTGACCCACGTCGGGTCGCCCGAGAACAGCTGGTCGTATTCGGGGGTCCGCAGGAAGCGGATGATGCGCAGCTTCATGACGAAGTCGTCGACCAGCTCCTGCGCGCCCGACTCGGTCAGCGTCCCTTCGGCGAGGTCCCGTTCGAGGTACACGTCGAGGAACGTCGAGGTGCGGCCGAGCGACATCGCCGCGCCGTTCTGCTCCTTGGTGGCGGCGAGGTACGCGAAGTACAGCCACTGCACGGCCTCCCGCGCGGTGCGGGCGGGGCCGGCGATGTCGTGGCCGTAGCCGGCGGCCATGGTCTTGAGCTCCTCCAGGGCGCGCAGCTGCTCGGCGAGCTCCTCCCGGTCGCGGATGACGTCGGCGGTCGCGGCGTGCTCGTCCAGGGACGCCTTGTCGCGCCGCTTCCCGGCGATGAGGACGTCGACGCCGTACAGCGGGACCCGGCGGTAGTCGCCGATGATGCGTCCCCGCCCGTACGCGTCGGGGAGTCCCGTGATGATGCCCGCCCTGCGCGCGGCGAGGATCTGCGGCGTGTACGCGTCGAACACGGCGGCGTTGTGCGTCTTGCGGTACCGGGTGAAGATCTCCTTGACGAGCGGGTCGAGCTCGTAGCCGTACGCCTTCAGGCCGTTCTCCACCATCCGCAGCCCGCCGAACGGCATGATCGCCCGGCGCAGCGGGGCGTCGGTCTGCAGGCCGACGATCAGCTCGTGGTCACGGTCGATGTACCCGGGCGCGTGGGCCGTGATCGACGCCGGGGTGTGGACGTCGGCGTCGTAGATGCCGCGCTCGCGTTCCCGCGGGAACATGGCGGTCAGCAGCCCCCAGACGTGGGTGGTCCGCGGTGTCGGGCCGGTCAGGAATCCCTCGTCGCCGTCGTACGGGCGGACGTTGGCTCGTACGAACCCCGCCACGTCGACCCGGTCCCGCCACGAGCCGCCACGGAAACCGCGCCAGGCGTCGGATCCTGCGGTGGTCTCAGCGGTGGTGTCGGGGGCGGCGCTGATGGTGGTCATCGGATCCTCCATGAAGACGGTTCCCGCTGCGGTTCAAGCCTCGCCGGGCGCGGCCGGCGGCGGCAGGGCCGGAAGTCCCGCCGCCCCGGGACCCGGCCGCAAGGTGACCTCCGGCCCGTGTACCCGGCGTGGCGGCGGGCATCGTTGGCTGGTGAGGGGGTGGACCGATGAACGACCCACGTGTCCGAGACGTGATGAGCCCGTCGGTGGTCGTCGTCACCGCGAACTGCACCTACCGGCACGTCGCGGACGTCATCACCGAGTTCGGCGTCAGTGGCGTCCCGGTCGTCGGCGACGACAACCGGGTGATCGGGGTGATCTCCGAGGCGGACCTGCTGCCGTGGCTGCACCCGGTCCGCGGCGCCGAACCCGCCCGCACCGCCGGTGCGCTGATGTCCACGCCGCCGATCACCGTGACCGCCGGGACGCCGGTGAGCACCGCCGCCGACCTCATGCAACGGCACCGGGTGAAGCGGCTGCCCGTGCTCGACGACGACACCTGCACCCTGGTCGGGATCGTGACCCGGCGGGACCTCCTGCGCGGCGCGCTGCGCTCCGACGAGGCGATCGAACGGGAGCTCACGGACGAGCTGCTCGTCCGCGGGTTGCGCGTCGAGGACGACGGGGTCACCGCCAGCGTGCGCGACGGCGTGGTGACCCTGTCCGGCACCGCGGCGCGACGCGATGACGTCTGGACGGCGGCCAGGATCGCCGGCGCGCTCGACGGCGTGGTCTCGGTGGTCGACCGCGTCAGCGCGCCCGCCGCCCGGTAGGACGACGATCAGAACATGACCGGTGCCCGGTAGACCTTCGGCTGGTCGCCCGTGTCGTCCACGTCGAACGACAGGTGGCTGACGACGTCCACGACGCCGTCGATCCGCTCGACCTGGCGGACGAGCGCCGGGACGAGCGACGCGCGCCCGACCTGGCCCAGCAGGGTGACGACACCGTCGTCGACCTCGACGCGCAGCTGCGACCGGTCGACTCCGACCAGGTCGTCGACCGCTTCGGCGAGGATCTCGCCGCGGATCTCGGCGTCGGTGCGCAGGAACACCTTCAGCAGGTCCCGCCGGGTCACCATGCCGATGAGTCGGCCGAGGCCGTCGACGACCGGGAGGCGTTTGAGCTCTCCGGTCTCCATGATCCGGGCGGCCGCGACCACGGACGTGGTGCTCATGACGGTGACGGCGGGGGCGGTCATCAGCTCGCCCGCGGCGGTCGCGTGCGCCTTGCCGCGAGCCTGGCGGGTGTGCCGGTGCTCGAACAGTCGCAGATGGTCCTCGTCGCCGGCGAACTCGATCTTCGGGACGAGGTCGGCCGACGACACGACACCGACGACCCGGTCGTGCCCGTCGACCACCGGCACGGCGTTGATCTCATGCGCCTCGAGGAGGTCGACGATCTCCTTGAACGGCGTGTCCTCCTGCACCGATATGGCGCCGATCGTCATCACGTCGGCGACATTCCAGCGTCCCATGGCCTGCCTCCTGCTCACTGCGTCACTGCCTGCCGACCTGACCGTACGGCTCGCCGGGCAGCCGGCGGCAGGGCACAACGGCACCTCCGCGGGTGCCGTTCGACCGGCCCGCGCACCCGGGCCCTTCGCCCCTGTCCGTGGCCGGGAGCCCGTGCCTAGCGTCGAAAATGCCGCCGGACCCGTCGCCCGGGCGGAGGCGGGCAGGTCCGCGGTCACCGCGACCGGCTCCGGCAGCCGTCGCCCCGACAAGGAGGACATCATGAACACCCAACGCATCGTCGTCGGCTACGACGGATCCGACGAGGCGGGCAAGGCGGTGGACTGGGCCGCGGACGAGGCCGCACGCACGCGGGCGCAGCTGCAGATCGTGCACGGCTACCACGTCGCCTGGCCCGGCGTGTACTACGACGTCACCGCCGAGCTGGTCGAGGCGGCGGAGCGGGCCGGTGAGCAGCTCGTCGCCGACGCCGTCGCGCGCGTCCGCGACCGCCACGACGGCCTCGACGTCGTCGGTGTCGCGATCGAGGCGCCGGGCGCGGCCGGGCTGATCGACCTGAGCGAGACCGCCGCGCTGCTCGTCGTCGGCAACCGCGGCGCCGGCGGCGTCAGCAACCTGTTCCTGGGCTCGGTGAGCCAGCAGGTCGCGACGCACGCCCGCACCCCGGTCGTCGTCGTGCGCGGGCACCACGACGCGGTCACCGGACCGGTCGTCGTCGGGGTGGACGGCTCGGCCTCGGCGGAGGCGGCGCTGCGGCTCGCGTTCGAGGCGGCAGAGCGGCGGCACACCGAGGTCGTCGCGATCCGCGCGTACGAGCCGCCGTCGCCGGTGCTCGTCCCGCGGGACGCCGCCGCGCAGGTGGAGCGGGCCGCGCTCCGGTCGTCACTGGAGGGGTGGCGGGAGCGGTACCCCGGCGTCAAGGTGGAGGAGCTCGTCGCCGAGGGCAGGGCCGCGAAGGTGCTCATCGGCGTCTCGCACACCGCGCGGCTCGTCGTGGTCGGCAGCCGCGGGCACGGCGGGTTCACGGGGCTGCTGCTGGGCTCCGTCGGTCAGCAGCTGATGCACCACGCGGAATGCCCGGTGCTGATCGTCCACACCCCCGCGGCCGGATGAGGCGCCCCCGCGGGCGCCTCCGTCGCCGTGCTCACCCCCGCTCGGCCCAGTCGCCGAGGGTCCAGTCGCGGACCTCGGGCATGTCCTCGAGGTGCTCCACGACGTACACCTCGTGCTCGGCGAGCTTCTGTTCGCACCAGGCCTTGAGCTCGGCGGCGCCGCGCGGCAGCCGTTTGGCGTTGTTGATGGCGTCCATGACGAGGTGGTAGCGCGACGCGCGGTTGCGGACCGTCATGTCGAACGGGGTCGTGGTCGTCCCCTCCTCGATGAAGCCGCGGACCCGGAACCGGTCGGCGTCCGGGCGGCCGTGCACGAGCTGGTGGATCGCGCCCGGGTAGCCGTGGAAGGCGAAGACGACGTCGACGGTGTCGGTGAACAGCTCCGTGAAGCGGGTCGGGCTCATCCCGTGCGGGTGGTCCTTCGGCCGGGGCAGCGTCATCAGGTCCACGACGTTGACGACCCGCACCCTGAGCTTCGGCAGCCACTCGCGAAGGATGTCCGCCGCGGCGACGGTCTCCATGGTGACCACGTCCCCGGCGCAGGCCAGCACGATGTCGGGGTCGGTCGTCCCGTCGTCGGTTCCCGCCCAGTCCCAGATGCCCGCGCCCACCGCGCAGTGCTCGACCGCCTCGTCCATGCTCAGCCACTGCAGCTGCGGCTGCTTGTCGATGACGATGAGGTTGATGTACGAGCGGGACCGCAGGCAGTGATCGGCGACGGAGAGCAGGGTGTTGGCGTCCGGCGGCAGGTACACCCGGGCGACGTCACCGCGCTGGGTGAGCACGACCTGGATGAGCCCCGGCCCCTGGTGGGAGAAGCCGTTGTGGTCGTTGCGCCAGGCGGTGGAGGTGAGCAGGACGTTGAGGCTGGGCACCTTCGCCCGCCAGTCCAGCCG
>NZ_JBVJIJ010000047.1:0-51558 GCF_055586325.1 Dactylosporangium sp. NPDC051087
TGTGTCCACAACGCACAGACGATCACGCGGTGGCCGTGCTCTGTCCAGCCCCGTCAACCAGCAACATCCCGAACGGCGGCTGCCGTACTAGCCGAAAGCCCAATTCCAGACGCCGCTGATGACAGCGCCAAGTCCCCACAAAAAAAGCACAGCGCCCAACACGCGTTCAAGAAGAATCATGCTGGACTGCCGACGAGCCAGTCGGCCCTCAGAAAGACCACGCCTAAGTGGACTGAACGGCGCCACGAATCGCGACGACATTGCGATGTGCTTTGTTACCAGCCCTTTATAGTTTGTTGCCAAAACAAGGCCAACGATTGCCAAGAGCAGTCCCACTAATATAAGCATTACGGGCATCCCTTCGAGTATCTTAGAAGTCGGACGGGGGGGGTATATGTAAAAGTGGCTAGATCAAAGGTGCCAAGCCCGAATGTCATTCCTGCCCAGAGGGTGACCCCAACGCCAACTGTCACACCATGGTACGTGTCCGAGTGCCCGCCCGCACCCTCACCAGTCTTGCCTTTAATACCACCCACATAACAGGCACCAGGCCCGTCACCCATGCACACCGCCCAGCCAGCCGTATTTTGTTCAGCAGGCGTAGCGCTGACAAGGCCAGCGGTCCCAGCGAACCCCATGCCGATTCCCAGTCCAAGAAATGGAGTCACCTTGCCATTCTGATAATTCGCGCCCAAACATACGAAGAAGCAGGCCGAACCTGAAGCGATGGTGTACTTGTCCAGATTAATGGCAGCGTTGCACAGGACCGCTGGCATACCCATGCAGCCGTCAGGGACCGGGCCTGGACCGTAGTAGAGGCAGCCGACAGAGTCACAGCCTGAGGTCGATCCGCCCGAGCCGGCAAGGGCCGCGGTCTTCATGACGTGGGTTTGCTGGTTGCGCGCGCGGAACTCGGCCTCTCTGTCCTCGTACAACTTGCAGCCCGCAGCCGTCATGCCGGCGCAGTTCTGTTCATGGACGGTCTTGCCGGGTGTCGACTTGCGCGGTTTGCCGCGATAGCAACTGCCGTTTCCGCCGCAGACCTTTTTGTTCTTGGCGGAACTCTTCTTGGTCGATCCGTTACCCCAGGCGGAGTTGCCGTGGCTCAAGTCGCTGCCGCAGTCTTCGACGCCGCTATAGGTTCGCAGGCCGGTTGGGTCGCTGTCGGTGACGGGGTTCGCGGCGGCGTATACGTAGCCGTTGATCTGTAGTGGGCACCGCGTAATGGATCAACGCGGTGACGGACAGGATGACCACCTGACGCAGGGTCAGGTTGAACACGATCCGGTCAGCCCGCTCGACGTCGGCGGGGACTCGCGCCCGCAGCGGCTCATCAGGGGGACGACGGGGCATCGGTGCTCACTCCCCTCGGGGACGGCGACGGACGGGACGGGGCGGGACGCTCGGCGCCGCCGGGGACGGGACCGCCGGACGAACCGGCGGGGACGGGCGGGGCGGTGGGGACGGCCGATCCGGCGGGGACGGCCGGGCGGTCGGGGACGGACCGGTCACCGGAACCGACCCGGGGCCGGGACGGGACGGGGCGCCGGGGACGGGACGGCCGGACGATCCGGCGGGGACGGGCGGAGCGCCGGGGTCGGTGCCCGGGTGGCAGCGGTCGGCCGGGGCGCCTGTGGGGGCGTTGTCGGGGCTCGCTTCGCCACTGTCGGACGCGGCCGAGACGGCGGTGCCGTGGCCGTGGAGAACGTCGGCGTGACCGGTCCCGGAGGCCGCTTCGGCGCGGTCTGGGCCTTCGGCGCCGCCGAGAACGCCACCGCCGGCGCCCTGGTGGAGGGCGGTGCGGAGCGGGTCGTCGCGGTGCTCGACGCCGAGGTGCTCGGCGCGTGACTGAACGGCGTCACGCTCGCCGGCGGCGCAGCCGACGATGCCGTGTCCGGTGTCGCGCCGGGTGCCGCCGAGAACGCGGCGGGCGGGACCGCGCCCGCCGGAGAGGAGTTCGGCGTAGCGGGCGGCGTGGCGTTGCTCAACGCCGGGGCGGCCGTGGTCCCGGCGGGCTGCGCCAAGGGCGTATGCGTCACCGGCGCGTTGCTGAACGCGGCCGGTCCGGCGGGAGCCGGGGACGGCCGGGACGGTCCCGGGCGGGACGGCCGGGGCGGGCGAGGCGGTCCGGGACGGGGCGCCCGCCCGGGACCGGGACGGCCGGGACCGCCGGGACGGGGCGCCGCCCCGGCTCCTCGCCGGGCGGCCGTCCCCGCGAGACCGCCTGCCGCCTTCGCCCCGCCCAGGATGCCGGCCGCCGCCCCGAGGGTCTTGATGGTCAGGACGGTGGTGATGAGCTGGCCGAGCAGACCCTTGCCCTTGGACTGGCCGAGCGGCCCGAGGATGAACATCTTCATCCAGCCCGGCAGTTTGATCTGGACCCACAGCATCGTGAGGCAGACCAGGATGCCGAGGAGCCCGTCTTCGCCGACCGGCAGGCCGAGGACCGCGCCGCTGGACGGGGTGAGGAACACCCGGATCGTGGCCAGCATGATCACGGCCTGGGCGAGCTGCATGCCGAGGCACACGCCGAACGCCCGCCACCACGTGTAGGCGAGGCCCTCGGTCTGCGGCGTGCTGTGGCAGATCAGCGCGAGCGGCGCGGAGCCGACCAGCAGGATCAGGCAAGCGACT
Source organism: Dactylosporangium sp. NPDC051087 (assembly GCF_055586325.1). Taxonomy (NCBI): domain Bacteria; kingdom Bacillati; phylum Actinomycetota; class Actinomycetes; order Micromonosporales; family Micromonosporaceae; genus Dactylosporangium; species Dactylosporangium sp. NPDC051087. The sequence continues at coordinate 2,635 of NZ_JBVJIJ010000047.1, forward strand.
CGCACGATGAAGGTGAACAGCACAAAGATCGCCATCACCAGTACGGCGAGGACCATCAACAGGAACAGGAAGCCGTGACCCATGATCGCGCCGGTGAGTGCCTGGGTGATCGCGCTCGCCGCCGCGTGGCCGTCGACGCCTTGACCGGCGATCGCGGCGGTCAGGCCATTGACGGCGTTGAGGATCTCGCGGATCAGGACGAGCGACATGTTCGCGCCGACCCCGCCGATGATCAGGCGCGGCAGGATCTCCTTGAGGCCGTGACGGGTCTGCAGAGTCTCCCGTGACGTGACGATGAACCCGCCGAAGACCACGAACAGCACGAAGACGGCGTTGGCGATGACGAGGCACGTCGTCCAGATCGCCTTGACCTGCGGGTTGTTCGTCAGGTCCGGGGTCGACAGGACAGTCGTGCCGAGCGTGTTCATGATCGGGGTAAGGCTGGCCTCGATCATCCAGGCGAAGAAGTCGTTGATCGCCTTGCGGATCTGGCCGGGGATGTCGTACCAGGCTGGATCGTCATCAGACGTGGCGGACAGCGTCGTCGGGTTGCCGCCGGGCGTCGGGTTCGGTTGGGGCGTCTCGGTCGGGTTCGGGTTGCCGGTCGGCGGTGGCCCGATCGGTGACGGCGTCGGGTTCGGGTTGGGGTTGGGGTTGGTTGTTGGGTTGTGGCCGGGCATGAGCACGGTCCCACTCGGGCTCGGACGGCTGCCCGTGTCCGGGATGCCGGGCGGTGGGGAGGTGGTCTGCCCAGGTCCGGGCATCGGTGACGGGTCGGCCATCGCCGGGGCGGTCAACGCCACCGCGATGCCAGCGACCAGACCAGCGCTGAGTAGCAGCGCGAGGGCCAGCCGGGCGAGGCGGCCGAGGCCCCGCCCGGCGTGCGTTGGGGTCGATGCCATGGCTAGGCCACCCACTGCCCGACGATGGTGACGAACAACGGCGCCAGCAGCGCGAGGGCGTACCCGAGGGCTGCGGACTTCATGGCGAGCTTGCCCTTTTCGTTCTCGCCCGGGTCGCCGTTGGCGGCCAGATACCGCAGGCCGCCGATGGTGAGGAACAGCGTGGCGACGGCCACGAGGATCCCGACGAGCCAGACCCGGATGTTGTTGACGACCGCCTGGATCGAGTCGGCCGCCAGCGGCACCGGCGCCCCCGCATCGGCGGCGGCAACGGCCGTGTCGCCGAGCACCGCCGCGAAGGCCAGCACACCGGCCAGGACGATGCCGATCGGGACGAGGCGGGTCGCCTGGTAGAGCACCCAGTTCGAGGGGTGCATCCGTGGCCGGCGCAACCGCCGGGAGGGCTTGCGTCGCGGCGGGCGCACTCGGTTGGGCTTGGCGTTCATGGGATTGGGCACCTCCGGGCGCAGGCCGCGACCGGCCCCGGGCATGGCGGGGCACGTACGCGGCGCGTGGGTGGCAGAGGCGGGAGCAGAGAATCCGCACGTGGTGGCCTGGGATTCCGACCGGCGCGGGGGCCGTCCTCCTCACAGAGGTCAGGTGGGCCGGGCGAACGGAGTGTCAGCGCCGTCAGCGGGGCCGGTCGGGGTCACCTACGCGGGAAGTCCCGCACTAAGGGAATACAAATCCGCGGGTCGTTTTGGAAAATCGCAGCTCAGCGGCGGTGTCTCAGCGGCGGCGGCGGCCGGGCGTCAGCTCGGGGGCGGTGCGCAGGGTGGCCTCGGCGATGACGTCGGTGGTCGGGTCGCTGAGCGCACCGGCCCGGATCGCCGCGACGAGCCGCTCGACGGCGGCGGTGCGCCGCTTGTAGACACCCCAGCGCGGCAGGCCGGTCCGTTCGGCGTAGTCCGCGACGCTGACGTCCTCCAGGTACGTGCCGCCGATCAGGTCGGCCTCCGCGACGGTGAGCACACCCAGGCGCACCGCGCGGGCGAGGACCAGGTCGGGGTGACCGTACGGGGCGGGTGGCAGCGCCGAGCCGGGCGCGAAGTGCGCCTCCCCGGTCGCGGCCGGTTCCTGCTCGCGCAGCCCGGCGCGAGCACCGGAGAACGCGGCGTTGAGCAGGGCGTTCACGACGCCAGGCTGGTCGATGTCGACCTTGTTCAACGCCTTCAGGAACGCCTCCACCAGGGCCGCGTGCAGGTCCCCGGCCGACAGCTTCGACAGCAGGTGCGCGCGGTGCCGCAGCCCCGGCAACGCGACACCGACCGCGCCGACGACCCACCGGTCCGCGCCGGTGCGGGCCTGGGTGACGAGGAACCTCCAGGCGGCGTCCTGGGCCGCGGCACTGCAGGAGGGGTGCATGAGGATCGCGGACAGCTCCGGCAGCGCGATCCGGCGGCGCGGCAGGCCGTGACCGAGCTGGCGGCCGTCGACCGCCTGCGGCTGCGGGCCCTCCGCCGCCAGCCGGAACCGGTACTCGATCGCGTCCAACAGCACGGCACCGGGCCGGGCGCCCGGGTGCTCGGCCAGGTGGCCGGCGACCAGGCGAGTGTTCGTAGACATGGATGTTCTCCCTGATGGTGAGTCGGGATGCCGAACCGGCGGACAAGGGCCGTCCGGCGGTGCAGCCCCCACGCCACCAGGGCGGTTGGACACATCGTGAACACTGATGATCTTGTTTCAGGTTGAACGCAGCATGCCCGGCCGAGGCGACGAGGACAGCCTTGGATGCACACCTCGGCGCAGTGTGGGGCCGGTGCTTGGGGTCTGTGTAACGGCGCGGCCGCCCGTTCAACCCGCCGCCAACGGGCGGCCCACCCACCTCGACGCGCCGGGAACGCGCCCGGGAGGGCAGACGCAAAAAGGCACGCGCCAAGTGGCGCGGGCCAGGTGTGTTCATGGTCGACGGCGGCGGGCATACCGATGGCTGATCTTGTTCAACCCATTACACCCGTAGAAACGATCTTGTTCACGGTGGAGGGTCGATCTTGTTCATGGTGGCGTCGGCCGCCTGCCGTAAGGTGGTGGAACGCCCGCGAGGCGGCACCCGGCTGAAGGTCATCTTCGTCGACGTGTTGCCGGTGGCTCCGCAGCGGTGTTCAACGTCTGACCTGCGTGTTCAACCTCGGTGAGAATCTTGTTCATGGGGTTAAACACGGCCGCGCCCGAGACTTCATGGCCAGATGGTCAGCCGCCCGGATTCCAAATCGAGGCCGGAATTTGTATTCCCTTAGTGTCAGCGCTTATCAGCGGACGTGGCCACACCACCCATGCCGCAGACGCCTCAGCACACTCCCGATCCCGGCCCTGAACGCCCGCGCGTCGGGCTGCTCCTCGTCCCGGCGCACCAGCGCCGCGCGCCGTTGGCAGGCGCCGAATCCTGGTACGGGCTCGACCCGCACCGCCTCGCCTGGCTGATCCGGCACTACACCCGCGCCGGTGACGTCGTGCTCGACCTCGACGCGCACCCGACCGTCGCCCGCGCCGCCCGGTACCTGCACCGCCGCCCGGCCGCCCTCGTCACCGACGGCGACACCAGCCAGGTCCGGCTCACCGGCATCCGTGCCCGGCCCGCCCGCATCCGAAGCCTCACCGACAATGGCGTCTCTCTGCTGCTGGCCGGACTGCCGCGACCCGGCGGCGACCGCCTCAGCCTGCGGACATTGACCGAGGCCATGGACCAGTGGCGGCGGCTGCTGCGCCCCGGCGGGTTCGTGCTCACAGTGCTGCCCGCCCAGACCCCGGAGCCGGGCCGGATCTCCCGGCGCAGCACCGTCATCACCGCCGCCCGCGCCGCCGGACTGCGCTACCACCAGCACCTCCCGACGCTGCTGGTCCCCCTCCCGGACACCGAGCCACGCACCGACCCGGCCACCGCCGCCAGCACCCGGCCCGCGCTGCTCAACGGTCGGCACGCCCCCATGCACCTGGACGTCCTCGCCTTCGGCACGACCAGAACCGATCAGGAGGCTGCAGATGCGTGAACCCATCCCGTCCACCGACGCGTTCGCGGTCGGCATCGACCCGGCAGACGGCACAGGCCCTGACGTCGCCCGACTGTTCGAACTCATCGCCGCCGGCGTCCAAGGCTCGGTCCTGCTCACCGGGCAGACCCTCTCCCGGGACATGCGACGCGACCGGTACACGCCCGCCTCGATGGAACACCCGGGCAAGATGCTGCCCACCATCCCCCGCTACCTCATCGCCACCTACACCGAGCAAGGCGACCAGGTCGCCGACCCGATGGCCGGCATCGGCACCACCATCGTCGAGGCGATGCACCTCGGCCGCCACGGCATCGGCGTCGAATACGAGGCTCGGTGGGCGCAGCACGCCGGCGACAACATCCGCCTCGCCACCAGCCAGGGCGCCACCGGCACCGGCGAGATCTACACCGGCGACGCCCGCCGCCTGCCCGCCCTGCTCCCACCCGAGGTCCACGGACGGATCTCGCTGGTCATCACCTCACCGCCGTACGGGCCATCCACCCACGGTCACGCCCGCACGCCGGGCGCTCGCCGGGGCAAGGTCCGGAAGATCCATCACCGGTACGGCACCGACGCCGGGAACCTCGCCTACACCGACCATGCCGAGCTGGCCGAAGGGTTCGCGCAGATCCTCACCGGCTGCGCGGCTGTGCTGCGGCCCGGCGGCTATGTCGCGGTCACCGCACGGCCGTACCGGCGACGCGGCGAACTCATCGACATCCCCGGTATGGTCGCCGCCGCCGGGCTCGCCGCCGGACTGACCCTGGTCGAGGAACTCGTCGCGCTCATCACCGGAGTCCGCGACGGCATCCTGGTGCCGCGGGCCTCGTTCTTTCAGCAGAAGAACGTGCGGGAGGCCGTCGCCGCCGGAGACCCGCAATGGCTGATCCAGCACGAGGATCTGCTCATCTTTCAGGCGGGCGCGCACACCCGTCCCACGTCGGCGCCCGCCAGGAGCGATGCCCCTCGCAGGCACACCGCCAACGCGGCGCGGTCCCTGAATGACGAGTCCACCCGTGAGCATCACCAGCCCGGCCCAGCTCGTCAGACGCTCACTGCTGCTGCTGATCGCAGCCTTGACGCCTTCGCCCCCGGCGGCATGGATCGATGTTCGCAACCGGAACGGCCCGCAATCGCATCAGCACCGGGCCGCGTCCGCCGTCCCCGGCAGTCACACGGCCGGACACCCGATAGGACACCTGATTCATGCCCACCCCATCCCCAACCGGTCCACGGGGCGCCACGCGCCCACGCGGCCACTGCCCCCGGCCCCAGCGACACCCGGTCGGTTCCGGGCACCGATTCGACCGCAGCGGACCAGCCATGACCACGCCGGATGTCACCGTCTGGCGACCCGACCCGCTACTCAGCATCACCGACGTCGCCACCTGGTTGGGCAAGCCCAAGAACACCCTCTATGCATGGCACAGCAGGGGCAAAGGGCCACGCGCGATCCGCGTCGGCAACACCCTCCGGTACCGCCGCAGCGAGGTCGAGCGCTGGCTCGACGCCAACACAGACTCGGAGCGGTGAGCTGTGGCCAGACCTGAACTACCCGTCGGCACATGGGGAAAGATCCGCACGCAACAGCTCGGCCCGAACCGATTCCGTGCCCGAGCCCGCTTCCGCGACTACGACGGAAAGACTCGGGATGTCGAGGCCAGCGGCGACACCGACCCCGCTGCCATTCGAGCCCTGAAAGTCAAACTCCGCGACCGGACCACACCGAACGACGATGAGATCACCCGGGACACCCACATCGACACCCTCGCCGACTTGTGGCTTGACGAGATCACGGCCGAGGAGCGTGTGACGGAGCAGTCCATTGAGACCTACACCTCGATCCTGCGCACCAGGGTTCGGCCGGCACTCGGCAAGCTGCGGATCCGGGAGGCCACCGTTGGCCGTCTCGACCGGTTCCTACGCGACATCGCGAAAGACTTCCCGTCAGCAGCGAAGGGTGCCAAAGTCGTCCTCGGCCAGATGTTCGCGCTCGCCGTACGGCATGGCGCAATTTCAAACAACCCGGTCCGGGACACCGCACGACTGCGTACCTCCCGCCGCAAGGTGATCGCGCTGACGGACGAGCATCTGCAGGCGGTTCGCGCGGCGATCCGGCAGTGGCAGCAGCCCACGCCAGGCAAGCCGGGTCCGCGGCACACCGGCGACTTGGCGGACATCGTCGACCTCATGCTCGCGACCGGCGCCCGCATCGGCGAGACGCTCGCATTGCGGTGGGAAGACCTAGACCTCGCCGTCGAACGTCCTACCCTGACGATCTGTGGCACCTTGATCTACGTCAAGGGCAAGGGCGTCGTGCGCCAGAACTGGACCAAGACCGACGCGGGCTACAGGATGCTCGTGCTGCCGAACTTCGCGGTCGGCATGCTGCTGGCCCGCAAGTTCGGCGCTTCGGACAACCCCAACGATGCGATCTTCGCGTCCCGACGTAGCACCTGGCTGTCGCCGAACAACGTCCGTCGCCAGTGGCGCCAGGCCCGCGCCGAGGCCAACCTGGAATGGGTCATCCCCCATACCTTCCGCAAAACCGTCGCCACCCTCATCGACAAGGAGGCCAACACCAAGAGCGCGGCAGCCCAGCTCGGGCATGCCAGTGAGGGGACTACAAACCAGCACTACATCGAAAAGCCCGCGCTCGCCCCTGACGTCTCCGACATCCTCGAACGGCTCGGCGCCAGCGGCGGACCCGCCGACGAGTCCGGCTGGCAACGCGACGCTGACCGGGCCGCCTGACAGCGACCAGCGCCAGGCTTGGGGCGGGTGCCGAACCTGATCGCCCGAACTGGTTAACGGGGAGTTTCTGGGGGCAGGTTCAAATCGCAATCGACAACACTAAATGCCCTGACCAGGTTACGCCTGGTCAGGGCATTTACATTGAGCCGACGGCGGGACTTGAACCCGCAACCTTCCGATTACAAGTCGGGTGCGCTACCAATTGCGCCACGTCGGCCAGCAGATCGATCCTACCGGGCCGCCCGGCGGGTCCGCCTCCGACATACGTGTCGGCCATGTCGGCGTAAAGCGGGGCAAAAAGGTGTAGCGACCTTGGCAGTTGGGGGAAGGCCGCCTACTGTTACGGGAACTCCGGGGCTGCACCGCCGCGCCCGGGAGCTTCTACTCGGATCGTCCGGCACGTTCCTGCCGGTGGAAGGTGGCACCCTGTCATGGCTACGGTCACGTACGCGAAAGCGTCCCGGATCTACCCGGGCACCCCGCGCCCCGCGGTCGACCAGCTGAACCTTGAGATCGGGGACGGCGAGTTCCTGGTTCTCGTCGGGCCCTCCGGCTGCGGCAAGTCGACCTCGCTGCGCATGCTTGCCGGGCTCGAGGACGTCGACGCCGGCGACATTCTGATCAACGACCGGAACGTCACGCACCTGCCGCCGAAGGCGCGGGACATTGCGATGGTGTTCCAGAACTACGCGCTGTACCCGCACATGACGGTGTACGAGAACATGGCGTTCGCGCTGAAGCTGCGCAAGACGCCGAAGCACGAGATCGACCGGCGGGTCAAGGAAGCCGCTGCCATGCTGCAGCTGGAGGACTACCTCGGCCGGAAGCCGAAGGCGCTGTCCGGTGGTCAGCGGCAGCGTGTCGCCATGGGTCGCGCCATCGTGCGTGAGCCGCAGGTCTTCCTCATGGATGAGCCGCTGTCGAACCTCGACGCGAAGCTGCGTGTGCAGACGCGTTCGCAGATCGCGACGCTGCAGGCGAAGCTCGGCATCACCACGGTGTACGTCACGCACGACCAGGTCGAGGCCATGACCATGGGTCACCGCGTCGCCGTGCTGCTGGATGGTGTGCTGCAGCAGGTCGACAGCCCGCGCGCGCTGTACGACCGTCCGGCCAACGTGTTCGTCGCGGGCTTCATGGGCTCGCCGGCCATGAACATCAAGACGGTGCCGCTGACGGAGAAGGGCGGCCGGTTCGGTGACGTGACGCTGCCGCTGACCCGTGAGCAGCTCACCGCGGCGCAGGCCGACGGTGGCGGCAACCGCGTCACGGTCGGGTTCCGGCCCGAGGACACGGACCTGGTCGGCCCGAACGACGGTGGCATCCCGATCACCGTCGACCTGGTCGAGGAGCTCGGCTCCGACGCGTACGTGCACGGCACCGTCGCCCTCGAGGGCCAGGACGAGCGCTTCGTCGTGCGCGCCGACCCGCGCCGCACGCCGCGCCTGACGGAGATCGTGTACGTCCGGCCGCACGTGAACACGCACCACGCGTTCAACGCCGCGACCGGCCTGCGTATCTGATCCAAAGGCTCCAAAGCAGTAAGAGAAAGGGCCCGGCGCACACCACGCCGGGCCCTTTCTTATTCAGCTCACGCAGCGGCGAACCGCCACACCTGGAACTTGCCCTCAGAGGCGCACAGGATCACCGACGCCGTCCACGAGCAGCTCTGCCCGATCGTCTTCGTCAGCGGGCCCAGCGCGATCCGCTCCCCCGACGACGCCGTCACGCCGATCAGGGTCACGTTCGAGGCGGACGAGGCGCTCAATGTGCCGGTGAAGAACATCAGGCTGCCGGCCGTGACGCGGACACCGTAGGAGTCCTTGTCCTCGTTCTTCAGCAGTTGTTTGCCTTCGAACGACAGCAGCACGCTGGCCGGGGTGTCCCAGTTGGTGGCGAGGACCTGGCGCCCGACCGGGATGAGGGTGGTGCTGCCGGGGGCGGCCGCTTCCCAGACCTGTTTCTTGTCCGCGACGGAAATGGCACGGACGGTGTTGACCTTGCCGTCGTAGGTGCCGTCGATGAGGCACAGCCGGTCGTCGGCGCACGGCGCCATGGCGATGACCTCGACCTTGTCGTTGGGGAAGCTGTAGATCTGGCTCGGCTGCCCGGCGCTGCTCAGGTCGTAGACGTTGACGGTGTACTTGGTGCTGCCGCCCGCGACGAACAGCTTGTCCTCGTGGGCGAGATAGATGGCCCCGTATTCGCCGACGTTGTTCCAGCTGCGGATGTCTTTGCCGCTGGTGGCGTCGACGAGGCGGATCTGGTCATCGCCGTCGATGCTGATGAGGTCGTCGCGGGCCTTCATGTCGCGGTTGGTCGACTGGCCGGCGAAGTTGGACGGGCCATGGAGCTCGCTGCTTCTGGTCTGGCCGTAGAGGTCCGAGCCTTTCGCATTGTCCGGCCGGGTCCAGGCAGTTTTGCCGGCCCAGGTGACCGCCTCGGTCTTCTTGCCCTCTTCGCGGTGGATGGCCAGCACCGGGCCGAGGGCGAACACCTTGTCGTAGGAGCTGTAGCTGCCCTGCCAGACCGTCTTGCCGTTCTTCCAGTCGAGGATGTAGACGGCGCCGGTGGACGAGCCGGTGCCGGTGACGACGATGCCGCCCGAATACGCGGCGATGGCCCATTTGCTGAAGTCGCCGTCGAGGGCGATCTTCGACCAGGACGTCTTCATGCCGTCGAGGTCGATGGCCTGGACGAAGTACTGCTTCTCGACCCGCCAGCCGATGACGGCGCGGTCGTTGAGCGTGGCGGAGTCGACGAGGTCGATCTTCGTCGGGTCGGCCATGTCGAACGCCTTCTCGGCCTTGAGCGTGGCGAAGTCGACGGTGGTGGACCGGTCGCGGAAGAACCAGAAATAGCCGCCGGCGGCGACGAGCGCGAGCACGACGACCGCGGCGATCCCGGCGAAGAGCAGCCGGCGGCGCGGACGCGGCGCGGGCGGCACAGGGATCGGCCCGGTCGGCGGAGCGCTCGCGCCGTACTGACCAGGCGGAATGACCTGCGACGCGGACATCGGATACCCAGGCGCACCGCCCCCGGACACGGGCCCGCCGCCGAACCCGCCGGACGTAGGCGCCGCCCCGAAACCACCGGACGTAGGCGCGGCCCCGAAGCTGGGTGACACAGACGCGGCGGCCGGACCAGCCGGCACGCCGTTGAAGGCCGTCGTCGGGCTGGCGCCGTAGCCGGTGGCAGAGGTCATCTCGCCGCCCGCAAAACCCGGCGGCGCCGGCGGTGCCAGTTCGGCCAGGGCTCCTTCCGCGACCGGGAGTTCGGGCTGCTCCAGTACCGTCGGCGCGATCCCCAACTCGGCGTGCAGCCGCCGGGCGGCGAGCGGCAGGCGGGAGGACCCACCGACCAGGAACAGGCCGGCGAGCTGGTCGCCCCGCAGCCCTGCGGAAGCGATGACCGAGCCCGTCTCCCAGACCGCGCGGTGGATCAGCGGCCCGACGACCCGGTCCAGCTCCTCGCGGGTGAGGTGGATCGCCTGGTCGGCGCCGGGCACGGTGATCGGCGCGACCGTCGTGCGGGACAGCATCTCCTTCCCGCCGCGGACGTCGTCCCAGAAGAGCCGCCGGTCGCGGCGCTGCGTGGTGGTCGCCGGGTTGCGCAGCGCCTCCCAGGTCGCCGGGGCGAAGCCCGAGATGACCTGGCCGAGGTGCTCGACGAGCGCGGCGTCGATGTCGAGACCGCCGAGGTCCTCGACGCCGCCGGAGCCGATGACGGTGAAGCGCCCGTTGTCGTTGCGTACGACCGCGATGTCGAGCGTGCCGCCACCGAAGTCGAAGACGGCGAGGGCGGAGCCCACGGGGACGGGGCGGCGCAGTACATCAGCGAAATATCGAGCGGCGGCAACCGGCTCGGGGACCAGCATGACCGGCGGCCATCCCGCGCGCCGGGCGGCGTTGGCGAGCGTGTCGCGGCGGACGGTGCCCCACGCGGCCGGGTAGGTCAGGACCGCCGTGGGCAGGAACCCCACCGCCTCGACGGCCGCGCGGGCGACGGCGGCCAGGATCGCGGCGAGCAGGTCGACGGTCGGGATCTCGCGGTCGCCGAGCAGGACGGTCGGCTCGTCGATGCGGCGCTTCGGGTTGGGCTCGAAGCGCGACGGGTCGAGCCCCGCGAGGCGCGCCGCGTCCCGGCCGACGTGCAGCCTGCCGTGCTCGTCGACGAAGACCCCGGACGGCATGATGGGCGCGCCGTCGACGAGCAGCGGTCGGGTGCGCCCGTCGGGCCAGCGCACCACGGCCACCGTGTTGGACGTCCCGAGATCGACACCGATCGCGAAGCCCTGCTGAGGCTCAGTCACCGGCCCATCCTAGGTCGGGCGCGAAACCCCAGCAGTGATCCGCACTCCAGTTGCCGATCGTGCGGCTGAGCTGCGGCGCGGCGGGGCTCGTACGCTGGCCCGGTGGAGCTGATCGAGGATCTGGTCAGGCTGGTGCCGCCGCCGGCGCTCAGGCGTTCGTCACGGCCTTGACCTGGTCGAGGGTCTCCTGAATGCGCGCGGCGAAATCGACCGGTCGACTGTCGGCGATCCACTCCTCGAACGCCACCTTGAACACCGCGACCCCGACCTCCGCGGCCAGGCTCGCGGCCGGCTCCGGCACGCCGCGCTCCCGGAGCACCGCGGCGGCGGCCGTGCTGAGCTTGGCGAGTTTCAGCAGCTCACGCTCCTGAAGGCTCGGATTGGCGGCAATGGCGGCGGCGCGCTGCCGAGCGAAGTCGCGCCGCTCTTGCAGCATTTGCGCCGCTTGTACCATCGCAGCGCCCACAACGTCGATCGGCGTCTCCGACGCGGGAGCGGCCCCGATCGCGGCGACGACCGTGTCCTGCAGGGCGCCCGAGCCCTCGAAGAGCACCTCGCGCTTGTCGGCGAAGTGCCGGAAGAACGTGCGCTCGGTGACGCCGGCGTGCTGGGCGATGTCGGCGACGGTGGTCTGCTCGTAGCCGCGTTCGGTGTACAGCGCCAGCGCCGCGAGCATGAGGCGGCCACGCGCGTCCGGCTCCCAGCGTCCCATGTCCCCGAGTCTAGTGATGGCAGCATCTGACATCACGCGCTATGGTTCGTGATGTCAGAGTCTGACATCGCTTAGGAGAACACCATGCGCGTCTTCGTCACCGGAGCCTCCGGCTGGATCGGCTCCGCCGTCGTCCCGTCCCTGATCGACGCGGGCCACCAGGTCGTCGGCCTGGCCCGCTCCGCCGCGTCGGCCACCGCGTTGCAGGAGGCCGGCGCCGAGGCGCACCACGGCAGCCTCGACGACCTCGACAGCCTCCGCGCCGGTGCCGCCGACGCCGACGCCGTCATCCACCTGGCGTTCAAGCACGACTTCACCGACTACGCGGGCGCCGGCCTGACCGAACGCGCCGCCGTCACCGCACTCTGCGACACGCTGGTCGACTCGGACCGGCCGTTCCTCTTCGCGTCAGGCGTCGGGCTGCTCACGCCCGGCCGCGTGGCGACCGAGGCCGACCCCTCGCTCGGCCACGGCCCCGAAGCGCCCCGCGGCGGCGCCGAACAGCTCGCCTTCGAGTACGCCGCACGCGGCGTCCGCCCCGTCGCCCTCCGCTTCGCGCCGACCGTCCACGGCGACGGCGATCACGGCTTCGTCGCCGCCCTCGTCCGGATCGCGCGGGAGCGGGGCGTCTCGGCGTACATCGGCGACGGCACCAACCGCTGGCCCGCGGTCCACCGTGCCGACGCCGCCACCCTGGTGCGACTGGCGCTCACCGCCCCCGCCGGCACCGTCGTCCACGCCGTCGACGAGGAGGGCGTGCCGACCCGGGACATCGCCACGGCGATCGGCCAGGGCCTGGGACTGCCGGTCGCCGGGGACGCCTCACCGGACGACTTCGCGTGGCTCGGCCGCTTCTTCGCCGCCGACATCCCCGCGTCCAGCACCCTCACCCGCGAGCTGCTGGACTGGAAGCCCACCCACCCCGGCCTCCTCGAAGACCTGGCAGCGGGGCACTATTTCCGCTGACGCTGCAGGCTGTCGGTTTCTCGACTCCCCGCCGACGAACAAACCGCCGGCGGGGTGCATCGAACCTTGCGACACCAGAACCGACCCAGCCTTCAGGAGCCCACCATGCGATTCCCCGCCACCGTCCTCGCCGCCGCGCTGCTGCTGTCCGCCTGCACCACCGCGACCCCTAAGCACCAGGCCGGTGACGCCCTCCCGGCCGGCTCGGCACCCGCTCTTTCCGCTTCGCCCTCCGCTGCCTCGCCGACCGCCTCCCCGCCCTCCGCCTCACCGAGCGGCTCCCGCTCCTCGTCCGGCGGCACGACGGCGCCGGTGCTCGGGCCGCAGGGGTACGGCGCTCTCCGGCTCGGCATGACCAAGGCGCAGGCCACCGCGACCGGGCTGATCACCCCGTTCGACAACTCGGGCTGCGCTCAGGCGTACATCAAGGGACTCCCGGCCGGTAAGGGCAGGGTCTACCTCTCCCCGACCCTCGGCGTGGCGGCCATCGAGGCATGGGATCAGGTCGCCACGCCCGAAGGAATGCGCATGGGCGCCACGACCGCCGCCGGGATGCGCGGCATGTACCCCGCCTGGAGGGCCGTCGACGACAGCGGCGACTACACCCGCGGCTACACGAAGGTCCCCGGCAACGACAAAGCCGTGTACCGGATCATCACGCGGAACGACAAGGTCATCGAGGTGACCCTGCAGCTGGGCAACCAGAACTGCTACGAGTAGGCCGCCCGCAGTTTGGCGGCGACGGCGGTCAGGTGGCCGGCGACGGTCCCGGTAGCGAGCCCGAGGCGGGTGGCGATGGTGGCGTCGGGCAGACCGGCGGTGACCAGGTCCAGAACGTCCCGCTCCCGCGGGCTGAGGTCCCCCGGGGCGAAATGGGCCAGCATCCGGCGGGCGGCGCCCGGGCCGAAGACAGCACCGCCGGATGCGACGGTCCGGACCGCGTCGGAGAGCTCGCCCGGTGACGCGCCCTTGACGACATAGCCACGGGCACCGGCCAGCAGCGCGGCGAAGGTCGCGGCCTCCCCCTCGCGCAGGCTGAGCACCAGTACCGCCACGTCCGGTGCCCGTCCGGTCAGCTCCGCCGTCGCGGCGACGCCGTCGAGGTCGGGCATGCGCAGGTCCATGATGAGGACGTCGGGGCGCTCGGCGACCGCGGTCCGCACCGCCTCGGGTCCGGTGGCGGCCTCGGCGACCACGTCGATGCCGTGCAGTGGTGCGAGCAGCGCACGGAGCGTGTCGCGGACCGCCGGGTTACCGTCGGCGATCACGACACGGATCCCGGCCGGGTTGTCGCGCACGACGCAAGCCTTGCAGCTGACCGGCCGGACTGCTACGAGTACCCGATGAACGATCTTGGATACGAGTGCCGGTCCTGCGGGCAACGCCACCGCGGCCTGCCGTTCTCGTACGGCGCTCCCGCCCCGGCGCCCTGGCACGACGGCCTCACCGGCGACGAGCGCAGCGTCCTGGACGACGAGCTGTGCGTCATCCAGGCCGAGCACTACTTCATCCGGGCCCGCCTCGTCATTCCCGTCCTCGACGCCGGCGACGACACCGAGTTCGACTGGGGCGTGTGGGTGTCGTTGAGCAGGGCCAACTTCCGGCGGGCGGTGGACCTGTGGACATCCCCGGAGCGCGCGCAGGAGCCGCCGTATTTCGGCTGGCTCTGCACCGAGATCCCGGTGTACGAGCCGACGACACTGCACCTCAAAACCCATGTGCACACCCAGCCGGTCGGCAGCCGTCCGGTCGTCGAGCTCGAGGCCACCGACCACCCGCTCGCCGTGGAGCAGCGCGACGGGATCACGCTCGCCCGCGTCCAGGAGATCGCCGAAAGGCTGCTGCACCCCGAGGGCTGACAATGTCACGACGGCTGTCGGTTTCTCGACTCCCCGCCGGCGAACAAACCGCCGGCGGGGTGCATCGAACCATGCGAAACCACAACCGACCCAGCCTTCAGGAGCCCACCATGCGATTCCCCGTCACCGCTCTTACCGCCGCAGTGTTGCTGTCCGCCTGCACCGCGTCGCCTTTCCGGCAGACCGGTGACGCCGTTCCGGCCGGCTCTGCGCCTGCCGCCGCCGCTCCCACTTCCGCCGCTGCCGCGTCGTCCTCGCCTTCGTCTTCGCCGTCGTCGTCGCCGCCGTCCTCGCCGCCGTCGGTCGCCTCGTCTTCGACGCTGGTCCTGGGTCCGCTGGGGTACGGCACGCTCCGGCTCGGCATGACCAAGGCGCAGGCCGCCGCGACCGGGCTGGTCACCCCTTTCGACAACTCGGGCTGCCCTCAAGCGTTCGTCAAGGGCCTCCCGCAGGGCAAGGGCTGGGTCGTCGTCTCACCGACGCTCGGCGTGTCGACCATCTGGGCATGGGGTGACCTGGCCACGCCCGAAGGGGTGCACATCGGCTCGTCCGCCGACGAGATGCGCCGCCAGTACCCGAACTGGAAGGTCGCCGACGGCGACGGTGACTGGGCCCGCGGCTACACGAAGGTCCCCGGCAACGACAAGGCCGTCTTCCGGATCGTGATCAGCAAGAACAAGGTCGTGGACCTGGCCCTGCAGGCGGAGCACCAGGACTGCTACGAGTGACCCCGTCGCCGACATCCTGGTCGGCGGCCGGCCTATGGAGAAGGGGCCGCACCGCTTCGCCAACGGGGGCGGCCAGGGTGTCGGCGACGGTCATCGCTCCGGATCGGGCGGCTTGGCGGCGATGGCCGTCACGGGCGGCGGCGAACAGACTCCCGGCAAGAGGAATCGAACCCGGTGACGTCACCACCGGGCCAAGGAGCTCACGATGCATACCAAGACCTTCGCCGTCCTCGCTGCCGCCCTACTGCTGAGCGCGTGCGAGCCGGCGCCCGAGCACCGCAGCGGCAACGCCGCACCGGCTGGGTCCCCGGCGGCCGGGTCCACACCGGCTCGGTCCGCCACCGCCTCGCCCACCCCGATCACGCCTTCGGTCGCACCCTCGACCGCAGCGAGCACGAAGACCGCGACGCTGGTGCTCGGTCCGCGGGGGTACGGCGCGCTACGGCTCGGCATGACCGAGGAGCAGGCCCTCGCGACCGGGCTGATCACCGAGTTCGACGGCAGCAGCTGCCCTTGGGCGCATCTGAAGGATGCGACCGCCGGTTACGGCGGCGTCTTCATCTCCCCGGAGGTCGGCGTCGCGTCCATTTCGGCGTGGGGCCGGATCGCGACGCCCGAGGGGGTGCGCAATGGCACATCCGGCGCAGAGCTGCGCCGCGTCTACCCGAATCTGAGGGTCGTGCGCAGCGAGGCGACGTATGTCCGCAGCGTCACGAGGGTGCCCGGCAATGACAACGCCGAATACGTCATCTGGACGAAGGACGACAAGGTGCTGGAAGTGATGCTCCAGCTGACGGCGCACGCCTGCTTCATCTAGCGGACGGGTGCCCGCTAGATGAAGCAGCGCGAAGCGCTAGGCCGTGCGGCGGCGGTTGACCTCGGCGAGGGTGACCGCGGCGGCGACCGACGCGTTCAACGACTCCACGTCGGAGACCATCGGGATGCCGACCTTCAGGTCGCACGTCTGCCCGACCAGGCGGGACAGGCCGCGGCCCTCCGAGCCGACCACCACGACCAGGGGGCCGACCGCGGCCTCCAGGTCATAGAGCGACGTCGCCCCGTCGGCGTCGAGGCCGACGACGAAGAAGCCCTCGTCCTGGCACGCCTTCAGCGACCTCGTCAGGTTGGTCACCTGGGAGACCTTGACCCTGGCCGCGGCTCCCGCGCTGGTGCGCCACGCGGTCGCCGTGATGGCGGCAGAGCGGCGCTCGGTGAGGAAGACGCCCTGGGCACCGAACGCGGCGGCCGAGCGGATGATCGCACCGAGGTTGCGGGGGTCGGTGATGCCGTCGAGGGCGATCAGCAGCGGCGCCGTGTGTTCCTTCGCGGCGGCGAGCAGGTCCTCGAACGGCTCGTACGCATACGGCGGCACCTGCAGGCCGAGGCCCTGGTGCAGGACGCCGCCGGTCATCCGGTCCAGCTCGGCGCGGGTGATCTCGAGGATCGCGATGCCCCGCTCGGCGGCGGTGCGGACCGACTCCTTGACCCGCTCGTCCATGTCGATGCCGAGGGCGACATACAGCGCGGTGGCCGGCACGTGGGTGCGCAGCGCCTCGACGACCGGGTTGCGGCCGACGAGCAGCTCGGGGCCGTCCTTCGGCTGCGCGGCCTTGCGTCCCGGCGAGACGCGGGCCTGGCCGGTGGTGGTCTTCTTCACCGCACCGAACGGGCCCTTGCCGGCCGTGCGCTTGGTGCCCGGCTGGCCGATCTTCGGGGCCCGGCCCTGCGCCGCCGCGGCGCGCAGCTCGTTGGCCTGCTTGCGGGCGGTCTTCTGGGGAAGCTCCTCGTCGCCGCTGTACCCCTTGTGCCAGGGACGCTCGTCCGCGGGCAGGGTGCGGCCACGCCCAGCGAGGGACTGCCGGTTCTTGCCACCGGTGCCCTTGCTGGCGCCCTTCTTCGACACGACCCGCTTGCCGCGGCGTTCAGAGTTGCCTGGCATGTCTTCTCAGCTCTCCAACGTCCATCGTGGACCGGCCGGGGTGTCCTCCACCGCGATGCCGGCGTGTTTCAACTGGTCCCTGACCGCGTCCGCGGCGGCCCAGTCCTTGCGGCCGCGGGCCGCGGTGCGCTGCTCCAGTGCGAGCGCCACCAGCGAGTCGACCACCCGCGTGAGATCTCCTGCCTGCGTGGACGCCCACTGCGGGTCCAAGGGGTCGAGCCCGAGGACGTCAAGCATGGCCCGGACGCTCGCCAAGGCACTCGTCACGCCCTCCAGGTCGCCGGCGGCCAAGACGGAGTTGGCGTCTCGCACCACGTCGTGAAGGACGGCAAGAGCACGTGACGTGTTCAGGTCGTCATCCATCGCTTCGACGAATGCGTCGGGCAGGTCGTCCGGAGAACCGGGCCCCACGAGCTCCACCGCGCGGGTCACGAAGTTTTCGATGCGACGGTACGCCGCCGCGGCCTCTTCCAACGCTTCCTGCGAATAGTCGATCACCGACCGGTAGTGCGGCGCGAGCAGGTAATAGCGCACCTCGATCGGCCGCAGCCCGGCCTCGACGAGCGATTCGAGATTGATGACGTTGCCGAGCGACTTGGCCATCTTCGATCCGCCGAGATTCAGCAGCGCGTGATGCACCCAATACCGCGCGAACGGATGCCCGGCAGCGTGCGACTGCGCGATCTCATTCTCGTGGTGCGGGAACTTCAGGTCGAGCCCGCCGCCGTGAATGTCGAACTCGGTGCCGAGATACCGCCAGCACATCGCGGAGCACTCGATGTGCCAGCCCGGCCGGCCGGTCCCCCACGGCGAAGGCCAGTTGGCCTCGGCGGGCTCCTCGGGCTTGGTGCCCTTCCACAGCGCGAAGTCCCGCGGGTCCTTCTTCGCCCTCTCGGGCCCGTCCGTGGCCGGCTCCATGTCGTCGGGCCGCTGCCCGGACAGCGCGCCGTATTCCGCGTGCGACCGCACGTCGAAATACACGTCGCCGCTGCCGTCCGTCGCCGGATACGCATGACCGCGGTCGATCAGCAGCTGGATCAGCGCATGCATTTCGGTGATGTGGCCGGTCGCCCGCGGCTCATAGGTCGGGGGCAGCACGCCGAGCTTGAGATAGGTCGCCGACAGCAGGCGCTCATTCGCATATGCGACGGCCCAGAACGGCTTGCCCTGCTCGGTCGCCTTGACCAGCACCTTGTCGTCGATGTCGGTGATGTTGCGGATGAAATTGACCGTGTACCCCGACCGGAGGAACCACCGGCGCAGCACGTCATAGTTCACCCCGGACCGCAGATGCCCGATGTGCGGCCCGCCCTGCACCGTCAGCCCACACAGGTAGATACCGACCTGCCCGGGCGTCATCGGGACAAAGTCCCGGACCGATCGGGTAGCGGTGTCATACAGGCGTAGGGTCACGGATGCAAGAGTAACGGTCGAACGGCACTAACCTTGCAGGGTGGCTACCGAGACCGCGCAGACCCTCGATCGAGGCTTGCGCCTCCTGCAGGTGGTCGCGGAGACGCCCGGCGGCCTGACCATGACCGAAGCCGCCACCCTCCTCGGCGTCGGCCGCGCCGTGGTGTATCGCTTGGTCGCCACCCTCGCCGACCACGGCATGGTCCGGCGCGACCGCTCGGGCCGCCTCCGCCTGGGCGCGGGCATCCTGCAGCTCGCCCGCCGCGCCCAGCCCCTGGTCGCCGACGCGGCCCTGCCCGCCCTGCGCCGCCTGGCGGAAACGGTCGGCGCCACCGCCCACCTCACCATCGCCGACGGCGGCGAGGCCTATGCCCTGGCCGTCGTCGAGCCGAGCTGGACCCAGTTCCACGTCGCCTACCGCACAGGCTCCCGCCACCCCCTGGACGTCGGCGCCGCCGGCAAAGCCATCCTCGCCGGCCGAGGCGGCGACTACACCGCGATCACCACGGTCGGCGAGCTCCAAGCCGGCGCCCACGGCGTGGCCGCCGCTGTCGCCGGCGTCGAAGGCCTGGAAGCCAGCGTGGGCGTGGTCGCCCTGACCGCCCTCGACCCGGCCGCCGTGCCCACCCACGTGACCACGGCCGCCTCCACAATTGCCACCGCCCTACGCTGACCTGGCTGTCATCCGGATCCTTTCCGAAGGCGCACTCAGCAGCTCCCCGACGACTGCTCGCAGCCGCACTGATCTGGTCACGACAGCAGCCTTCCCGCGAGAACGGCGATTGTCGCAATCGCCTGCTCCACATCTGGCAGGTCCAGTTTCGGCCCACCGCCGGCACCGGCATGGAACGGAATGTCAACGACCAGAATTCCGATCATCGTGTTGGCGGCATCGTTGACGGGCATCGCATAGACCTCCGCGTACTTCGTGGCGATCTGTTCGAACTCCGTCGGCGAAAGACCCGACGCCGCGTCTCCTGCGGACGCGAGCGCCCGCACGCCGTTGCGCCTGGCCTGGACGGCAATACGGCGGAGGTCACGGTGGACCGGCCCTTGCTCGAGCCAGCACAGCCCGACCACACCTTTTCCCCTCGTCCATCGGATGTGGGACGGTCCAGGATGGTCGTCGAACCGGTGTCGCTGGACGCGCTCGAGCGCGCGCTTCCGGTGCATCCCACCCGGAATACGGAACACACTCAGACCCAGCGACTGCACATGCACACCGGACTGGTCGGCGATCCGGAAGGCACCTTGCTCCAAGACACGGGAAAGGTCAGCGTGCCGCCTGCGCCGCCCGGGACGCCGCCACGACTCGACCAAGGCCCTTGTCGGCTCCACCGAAGTGCAGACAGCCTGAGCAACGGCGACCCCGACGATCCAGTTGTCGTCGGCGGCGACGACGCCTCGGGAAATCATCACCAGTAGTGCGGCGAACGCCGATGCACTACAGATCAACACCGCTCTCGCAACGAGCCCACCGACTCGCACCATCGACCGGACACCCCCAGCCACATAGGGCCTCACATCGCGGGCACCAACGGCTCGAGCTCCGACGAACGTGGTCCGTCAGAGCTCGTCCGAGGTCGGTACCTCCGTCGCCGACGAAGGTGTGCCGTCTCACTCGAATGAGTGGCTGCCATCGATTGTCCGAAATTCAGCGGCAGCGCCCACAAGGCCGATTTTGGCTACCCTGTGGGTTGTATTCATGCGACCCGAGGGACTGAATCACGCGAGGAGGCCGGCATTGACGTCCCGCAGCCGTCCACCGAGAGCGGATGACTCCATCGAGCAAGGTCTTCGAGACCTCGCCCACGGCCCGGGACCAAATGTCAGAAAGATCGCGGACGGATGGACGCCCGGTCTTCGGCACCTGCGCGAACTGTCGAACAAGCTTGTCGGCGGCACCGTCGACGAGCGCGCCGAGACGATGCTCAATCTGATCTACCGCGAGGCCGCCGACCTGGGAACCTCCGGCGAGCGGCCACATCCGCGGTGCGCGGCGGCCGTCCAGGCGGCACTCCGCATGCCCTCATTCCGGTTCGGGCCTTCGGACGATTCAATCAACCAGCGGTTTCAGGTCGCGCGGGACGCCGGCGCGTTCGACACAGTGCGGGGACGGCGAGGCGTAAAGGCAGGCGTCGACGCTGGGAAGATCAACTGGAGTCGCGGCGTGCTTCGATTGGCGCAGGCCGTTGAACGCCGCGTGAATGAATTCGAGCGGTCCGGGGGGTGGGAAAGGACCGGACCGCCGAGCGGCTACCAACCGGTGACGTTCGATCGGATGATCGTGACGTACTTCCTATGTGGTCGGGCCGTGTCCGAATCGTTCAGCGAGCGCTGGATCACCGCCGAACAGGACGACCTCAGGTCCTATGTGGTCCGCGCCTATGCGAGGAACAACCCACCCGCCCGCCCTGAGCTGGAGATCCAGCCCTGGCTCAACTGCACGCTTGGCTCCGTCCAGCGCGTGAATCCCGGTGACGGCTCCGAAGCACAGAAGGCCGAGATGCTGTTTCCCCGGGCCCTTCAGCGCGGCGAGAAGCTCTTCTTCGCGACACGAGTGGTCGCCCAGGAGCTCGGCCCGTCCATGTCTCGCGAGGTGCAGGTGACCTCGCACGGCATAGACGATCTGACGCTGCGCATCCAGTTCGACGTCAGCCTGCCACCACCCAAACTGGCTTGGTGGTTCGCCGAGGTGCCCGACGTGGATCGCTTGATCCCACCGGAGTCTGGCGATGATCGTTACGTCACGATCTCCGACTGCGGGTTCATAGAACGCCAGTTCGGACGCGGAATCCCCACCGCAAAATACGGTCTCGCCTGGCAGTGGGAATGACCCGCCGGGTATCGGGGTGGTGGCAACAGGTGGTCACGCCGGCATGTAGCCTCCCATCCGGCAGAATTACTTTGTCCTGAGGGAGCCTCGTGGCTTACATCGATGGAACGGGTGGCGGGAACTAGCTCACCTTCACCCAATGTGCAGCCAGCTGGCGGATGTCACCCCGACATCCGCCGGCTGCTGTTCCGGGCCCATCGATTTCACAGCGGCGGGGTGGGGTCGGTGCGGAGGCGGCTATACAGATAGCCGTCGTGCCAGCGGCCGTTGCGGAACTCGCAGGCGCGGATGATGCCGTCGAGGGTGAAGCCGGCCTTCTCCAGGGATTTCTGCTCGGCGATGTTCTCCGGGTGCGTGCCCGCCTGGATCCGCTGCACCGGAGTGTGGGCGAACAGGTGGTCGCACAGCATCGCCTGGGCGCGCCAGCCCAGGCCGCGGCCCCGCCACTGCGGCAGGAGGGCGATGCCGATCTCCCAATAGCCGATGGGGCCGCTATAGGTGCCGGCGACATAGCTGACGAAACCGGCGGCCACACCGTCCGGCTCGACCTCGACCATCAGGCGCCCGTGGTCGGTGCCGAGATAGCCGTCTTGCGCGAAGCGGCGGCCGGGAGCGTGCGGGTCCCGATAGCCCGCCCAGTCCAGCCCGATGAGGCCCGGCTCGGTGGCGAACCGGCGGAACATCGCCAGGTCGGCCTCCACCACGGGACGCAGACGGATGGCGCTCATCCGACCGGCACCTCCTCGGTCACGGCCGGCCGGGCGAGCGCGTGGCTGATCAGCGCGAACAGCGCGCCCAGCAGCAGCGCCGCCGTCGACAGGGACAGATCGGTGTCGGCGGAGTTGATGGGCGGGTTTCCCGCGAGTGCCGTCATCGCGCCGCCGATGCTGGACCCGAGGAAATACAGCAGCAGGTAAGCAGGGATCAATGCGATGGCGCACGCGGCCGTGATGCCGAGCAGCCGGAGCGCGGACACGTCCCGGGCGGCGGCGACCGCGGCTGCCGCCGCCGCGGGCAGGAGGACCAGGCCGAGCGCGCCGAGCCAGCCATATGTCGCGGTCGCCGGCCACGCGGCCAGTGCGGCGATGCCCGCGAAGGGCGCCATCCAGCGGACCCGGTCCAAGGGCAACAGGGCGACCGCCCCGGCGGCCAGCATGACCACGAGCCCGACTTTCAGTAACGTCAGCGCATTCTCCACGCGCACATCAGCGGCATCCGTCACCGGCTCGTCCCAAGGCGTGGTGATCAGCACCGTCACCGCCGCCGCCACAGCGGCGATCGTCGCCAGGAGATGACCCGCGAATGCGCTGCCTCCCTCCCCCGATCCCATTTTACGAGCGGCACCGACAATTCCCGCGAACGCGGCGGTGCCCCCGACCGCCAGCCAGGCCGCCGCCGGACCGCCGTGCACATCGGCCCGGTCGAGCGCCAGGTCCACCCCGGCCCAGGCCACGGCCCCGGCGGCGGCGACGAGGGTGGCGCGGAGGTCCGCCCGGCAGATGAGGACGACGCCGACGCATGCGAGGAGGATGGCGAGCTGCCGGATGTCTCGCGGCCAGTACGTGTTGTTGCTGCCGAAGTCGGCGGGCTCCATGTACGGCTGGTAGACCGCCAGGCTCACCGCCCAGACCACCGCGGCGACGACACCGCTCGCCGCCCCGACCAGGATCCGCCAGCTCATCCCCATCGCTGCATCCTGATACCTACCCGCCCGCAGCGGAACCCCGGCTGAGGAGGTCGTTGAACTCCTGCCGAAGGTCGAGGAGCCCGATGCCGGACCGGCCGCTCGCCCGCTGGACCAGTTCGGTCAGCGGCCACTGTACGAGGCACCCGAAGCGCGCCGCGTAGATGCCGGCCGAGTGCAGCGCGTAGCGGTCGCTGAAGTCCATCAGCGCGTAGCCGAGCAGCTGGTACGCCTCGGTGCCGGCCAGCGACGGCGACCGGCTGCCGTCCTTGCGCGCCTTCCCGCCGCGGCTCGACTTGACGTCGATGAGCAGCCCCGCGACGACAAGGTCGGTGTCCGCCGCCAGGTACTCGCTCCCGTCGAACGCCGGCCCGCTGTGCACGGGCCCGGCACCGAGGTACGGCAGCAGCCGCGCCCGGGCGAGGTCCCGCATCGCGATCAGGTCGGCCACCTCGTCGTCGTTGGCGAGCGCGAGCAGGTCCTCCGCCCCGCTCCCCGGCCGGAGCGTGAACAGCCGCGACCCGTCGATCATCGGATTGCGGAACCGCTCGACCAGCAACGCGAGCGCGTAACAGGTCCGCGCCCACCACTCGTCGGACCGGTCCGCGTGCAGCGCGGGCTCGAGAATTGTCGGCCGGCGCGGGCAGAGCGCCTCGATCAGCTCCCGCCCGGCGGCGGGAAACCCGCCCCACAGCCCACGGATCGGCACTTCCAGCGACACCCGCTGGTCGACGAGGAAACGAATCCACCAGTCGATCGCGCCGCCCTGGGTACCGAGCGCGACGGCCCCGGAAGGAACGACCACGAGCTCGTCGGCCGCTTCCCGGACCGCCTGCTGGAACGCCCCGAGGTGCGGAAACGTCCCCCGCATCCACTGCCCGACGGGACTGTCGGCCCGCTGCACCGCCGCCGTGAGACTTGGCATCCGTGCACCCTACTCAGCGGTTGCTGACGAGCGTCACCGTCGATTCCGTCGGCTCCAGCAGGGTGGCGATGCGTTGCACCCTGGCCCGGGCGGCGTCGCTCGCGGTGACGATGTTGATGCCCATGTCGAAGGTCGCGAATATCTCGTCGAGCC
The DNA here is from genome assembly GCF_055586325.1 of Dactylosporangium sp. NPDC051087. Classification (NCBI taxonomy): domain Bacteria; kingdom Bacillati; phylum Actinomycetota; class Actinomycetes; order Micromonosporales; family Micromonosporaceae; genus Dactylosporangium; species Dactylosporangium sp. NPDC051087. Next base: position 26,808 of record NZ_JBVJIJ010000047.1, read on the forward strand.
GGATGTCGTACTTGGAGGATTCCGCCAGCACGACACGGGTCTTGGCGCTTTCGAGCGCGCTGCGTTTGCCGGCCGCTTCCAGGGGCGAGTTCGTCGAGCAGCCGTCGGGCCAGGAGACGCCGTTGGTGCCCACGAACGCGATGTCGAATCCGTGGATGCTGTCGGCGATCGCCGTGACAGGGCTGGGCCCGCCGGACGGAGCGACGATGCAGGACGAGTTCAGGCGCATCCGGCCGCCGACGACATAGACGGTCAATGACTGGTTCGAGTCCATGAGCCCGAGGTTGTTGGCCAGGTTGGACAGTTGCGCCGCCGCCGCCACCGAGGTCGTCACCAGCGTGAGCGATGACCATTGGTTGAAGCGGAACTCGTCGCAGATGACCCGGCAGATCTGCAGCGTCGTCGATCCCGCGTCCAGGAAGACGCGGTCGCCGTCCCGTATCCAGGTCACGACCTCGGCGGCGGCCGCCTGTTTCTCGGCCACCGCCCGGTTGGACCGCCAGCTGAGGTGATGTTCGGCGATGTAGATGTCGCGGGACGTGACGACGATGCCGGAGAGCAGTTTGCGCTGCTGCAGCTGATAGAGCAGGTCGCGCAGTTCCTCCGGCGACCGCACGGCGAACTGCGGGCTCTGCGTCGAGAACTGTTCCAGCAGGCTGGTCAGGCGGAGACGGTTCGACTTGCCGTATGGCAGCACCAGGGTCTGGATCTGGTTCGCCATCATGTTGAGCCGCATTTCCTCCTGGCTCCACGCGCCCGTGCCGAGCACGTCCGGCTGCCGGCCGGCGTAGGGCGCGCCCGCGTTCGAGGAGACGCCGCCGACGTCCGCGACGTTGCGGCACAAGGGGACGGCGCCGGCGTTGCCGAACTCGTAGATCCGCGGCTCCGGTGCGCCTTCCAGGCGCATCCGCCGCTTGCACTCGTCGAAGATCTCTCGAATGCTCAGCGTTGGTCCGGCGTTGACGATGCCGGCCTCGATCGTCGACAGGAACGCGTCGGTGAACGTGGTCCGGCGTGACTTCGCGGGCGCCAGCGCCGGCTCGTTGCTCGGGCTGGCGGTGATGACGACGGTGCCCGCGGTCTCCAGGCGATGCTGGAGGTCGTCGGCCCCCATCGCGTTCGACGCGGCCAGCCCGCTGTAGCAGCAGTCCAGAATCACGATCTTGTGCCGGGCCGGGCTGTTGCGGATGCTTTCCTGGATCTGCTCCCAGTGCAGCGAATTCGACGAGGCGAACCGGAAGTTGCTGTACGGCACGGCGAGCAGCAGCTTGTGGTTGTCGCTGATGATGCCGTGGCCCGCGTAGTACAGCAGCAGCGCGTCGGTCTCGCCGGCGGCGAGTTCCGCGAACCGCTCCGAGATCACGTGCGGCATCTCTTCGTCGAGCAGGCGGTGGACGAGGTCGCTGTCCATTCCCACGAATTGCGGGTCGAGCAGGATCCGCTCGAAGTCGATGACGTTGGCCACCACGCCCCGCAACGGGCGCAGCGCCTCGGGATCGCGGGGGAACCTGCTCGATCCGACGAGGATCGCGGTGGCGTTGAGAATCTCGGCGAGATTCGTGTTACTCATCTTCGATCATTCGGGCGATGGCGGCGATGATCGCGGTGTCGTCGTCGAAGTTGGTCGCCGTGATCCGCACCTCGCCGGACTTGCTCTTCACCGACACCGCGATCTCACGCCGGCGCGAGCGTATCCATTCCCGCAGGCAGCGGACCAGCTCGACGCTGCTCGCGGAGGCGAGGACCAGCATCAGGATCTCGCCGGCGCCGAGGTGCTCGGGATTGGGCTCCGGCACTCGGCTCACCCGCCGGGTCAGCTCGGCGCGTTCCCGCATCCACCGCTGCAGATCGAGCAGATCCACGATCTCGTTGGGCTTTACATCCAGAATGATCGGTCGCATGGCCGTGACTCCAGACCTGGATCCGTCCGAGACAAGCCAAATTACCAAGCGCAATCAAGCGGATACAGAAATGATCGGCTCGACCTTCTGGCGGATCGGTCAGGGGTGGGTCATTGAAAGGAGGTCCAAAGCCTCGTCCAGCTGGGACTGGGTCAAGGTGCCTTTGTCGAGATGACCGCGGGAGATGACGACCTCGCGGATGGTGTGGCCGGTGGAAAGGGCTTCCTTGGCGACGGCGGCGGCCTCGTCGTAGCCGAGGTAGCGGTTCAGCGGGGTGACGATGGACGGGGAGCCGGCGGCGTACGAGTGCAGCACCTCCTCATTGGCTTCCAGGCCGTCGACGCATTTCGCGGCGAACAGGCGGGACACGTTGGCGATGAGGCGGATCGATTCGAGGAGGTTGCGGGCGATCACCGGGAGCATGACGTTGAGCTCGAAGTCGCCCTGGGAGCCGGCGAATGCCACGGTCGCGTCGTTGCCGATCACCTGGGCGACGACCTGGCGGACGGCCTCCGGGACGACCGGGTTCACCTTGCCGGGCATGATGGAGGAGCCGGGCTGGAGGTCGGGCAGGCGCAGCTCACGCAGCCCCGCCCGCGGGCCCGAGCCCATCCACCGGATGTCGTTGGCGATCTTGTACAGGCCGACGGCGATCGTCCGCAGCTGACCCGACGCCTCCACGAGCGCGTCGCGGGCGCCCTGGGCCTCGAAGTGGTTGCGGGCCTCGGTCAGCGGCAGGCCGGTCGACGAGGCCAGCGAGGCGATCACCGCCGAGGAGAACGACGGCGGGGTGTTGATGCCCGTCCCCACGGCCGTGCCGCCGAGGGGCAGCTCGCACACCCGCGGCAGGACGGACTCGACGCGCGCGATGCCGTAGCGGACCTGGGCGGCGTATCCGGAGAACTCCTGGCCGAGCGTCACCGGCGTGGCGTCCATGAGATGGGTCCGCCCGGCCTTCACCACGTCGCCGAACAGGTCCGCCTTGCCGGACAGCGCGGTGGCCAGCGTGTCCAGCGCCGGCAGCAGGTCGAAGGACAGCGCCGAGGCGGCCGCGATGTGGATCGACGTGGGGAAGACGTCGTTCGAGGACTGCGACGCGTTCACGTGGTCGTTCGGGTGTACCGGCGCACCCAGCAGACGGGAGGCCAGCGTCGCGATCACCTCGTTGGCGTTCATGTTCGACGACGTGCCCGAGCCCGTCTGGAACACGTCGATCGGGAAGTGCTCGTCGTGGACGCCGCTCGCGACGTCGGCGGCCGCGGCGACGATGGCCTCGGAAACCCCCGTGGGCAGCACGCCCAGCGAGGCGTTCACCGCGGCCGCCGCGCCCTTGATCTGGGCGAGCGCCTTGATGTGGGAGGACTCCAGCCGGCCGCCGGAGATCGGGAAGTTTTCCACCGCCCGCTGCGTCTGCGCGCGCCACAGCGCGTCGGCAGGAACGCGGACCTCGCCCATGGTGTCGTGCTCCACGCGGAATTCCATACGTTCTACAGTGCCCCGCCGGGGCCGCCGTCAACGATAAAGCGCGCTCAGATCACAGACGCCGAGCTCTTCGAAGAGCGTGACGGCCTGGTCGTGGTGGCCGAGGCCAGCCAGGGCGCGGGCCTGCTCGTAGCGGTCGCCGATGCGGACCGACTTGGCGAGCGCCTCCTCGTTGAGCTGCCGGGCCTCGTCGGCCAGGTCGAGGGCGCGCAGCGTGATGGCGAGGTCGTTGGCGGTGAGGCACTGCCCGGACACGTCGGCGACCTGCTCCATCAGCGAGCGCGCGGCGCGCTGGCAGGAGAGCGCGTCGCCGAGGCGGCCGAGCAGCCGGTGCGCGGTGCCGAGCTTGCTGAGCGTCTCGGCGGCGCCGAACTGGTTGACCGACCGCCGCTTGAGCTCCAGCGCGCGGCGCAGCAGGGCCGGCGCGACGGTGAGGTGGTGCAGGTGCAGGTGGTTGAGGCCGAGCTCGCCCATCATGATGCCGACGGCGCGCATCCCGCCGAGCCTGCGGGCCGCGGCCAGGCCCCGCCGGTTGGCCAGGAGCGCCTGGTCGTAGTTGCCGGCCTGGGTGTGGGCGATCCCGATCGTGCTATTGATCTTGAACTGGAGGTGCGCGGGGGCCTCGTCCAGGTGCAGGGTCGCGGCGGCCTCGGCGGCGGCGATGGCGTCGGCGTACTGGCCGAGCCGGCTGTGCAGCATCGCCATGTTCGTCAGCGCGGTGCCCTTGAGCCTGGGGATGCCTTCACGTTCCGCGATGGCGGTGACCAGCCGCAGCGTCGACAGGGCGTCGGCCATGCGGCCCATGCGGAAGTACACGCCGGCCAGGTAGTTGCGGGCCTCCGCCTCCAGCTCCGGGCTCGGCAGCGTTCTCGCGGCGGCGATGGCCCGCTCGTACAGCTCGAGCTGCGCCTCTCCGTAGCCGAACCCGAACAGGAACGGCGACACCGCACGGGTCATCAGGCAGATGTGCCAGTGCCTGCCGAGGTCGGAGGCGAGGCGCGCGGCGCTGAGCACGTTGGGCAGCTCGCGCTCCATCCAGCGCCTGGCCTCGGCGACGCCGCTGAACGCCCGCGCGGCCTGCGGCGGGGTGTCGTCGGCGAGCTCCAGGAAGGTGTTGGCGCCGGTGACGCTGTGCAGGTAGTGGTCCAGCAGCCGGTCGACCACCGCGTCGCCGTCGGCGGCGAGCTGCGCGGCGTAGTCCCGCAGCAGGTCGTGCAGGCGGTAGCGGCCCGCCGCGGGCGCCTCGACGAGGTGCACGTCGACGAGCTCCTCCAGCAGTTCCTCGGCCTCGTCCACCGGCAGCCGCGCCATGGCGGCCGCGACCTCGGGCTCGAAGTCACCCGCGGGGTGCAGCCCGAGCAGCGCGAAGAACTGCTGCAGGTGCACCGGCAGCTGCTGGAACGACAGCGCGAACGCCGCCGCCACGGTGCGCCCGTCGACGGCGAGCTCGGGCAGCCGCCGATCCGCGCCGCGCAGCCGGCGGGCCAGGTCCGCGATCGTCCAGCTCGGCCGGTGCTGCAGCCGCGCGCCGGCGAGCCGCACCGCGAGCGGCAGCCGCCCGCAGAGTTCGACCACCTCGACCGTGCAGGCGGGATCCGCGGCGGCGCGGGCTCCGACGGTACGGTGCAGCAGCTCCACCGCCTCGTCGAGGGGCAGCACGTCGAGCGAGACGGGTTGGACACCGTCGAGCCCGCCGAGCCGCCGGCGGCTGGTGATGAGCACGCCGGTGTGTGCGGTGCCCGGGAGCAGGGGCAGCACCTGGGCGGAGTCCAGCGCGTTGTCGAGGAGCACGAGGACGCGGCGGTCGGCCAGTTCCGTCCGCCACAGCACCGCGCGTTCGTCGGAGACCGCCGGGACGCGCTCCGGTGGTACACCCAGCTGCCGCAACAACGCGCCCAGCGCTTCCCCGGGATCGAGCGGCGCCCGGTCGCTGTGCCCGCGCAGGTCGAGGTAGAGCTGCCCGTCGGGGAAGCGGGGCGACACGGCGTGCGCGGCGCGGACGGCGAGGGTGGTCTTGCCGGTGCCGGCCATCCCGTCGATGGCGAGCACGGCGTGCCGCTCGTCGCTGAGCGCGGCGACGATCCCGGCGAAGGCGTCGGCCCGCCCGGCGAAGTCGGCGATGTCCCGCGGCAGGCAGCGCGCGGCGCGGCGCGGCCCGTCCAGCGGCTCGACCGGCGCGAGCAGCAGCGTGACGTCGCCGTTGAGGATCCGGCGGTGCAGCTCGACGAGCTCGGCGCCGGGCTCGATGCCGAGCTCCTCGGCGAGCATGGCCCGGCCGCGGCGGAACACGGCGAGCGCGTCGGCGCGCCGGCCGGTGCGGGCGAGGGCGGTCATCAGGTGGCCGCGGAACTGCTCGTGGTGCGGGTACCGCTCGACCAGGTCGGCGACCTCGGCGAGGATCTCCTCGGCGGCGCCGAGCCGCAGCTCCAGGTCGAGGCAGAGCGACAGGGCGGCGGTCCACTGCTCCTCGAGGTGCGCCGCCGACGCGCGGACCGCGTCGGAGTCGACGTCCGCGAGGGGTCTCCCCCGCCACAGCGCGAGCGCGGCCCGCATCTCGTCACGCGCGGTGGCCAGCTCGCCCTCGGCGGCGGCGGCCCGGCCGCGCTCGATCCTGGTGGCGAAGAGGACGGAGTCGAGCTCGTCGGCGCCGACCTTGATGCGATACCCGGAAGGCTCGGTGATGACGAGCTCCTCGGGCAGTCCCGCGCGGCGCAGCAGCTGACGGAGCCGGGAGACGCAGCTGTGCACCTGCGCCCGCGCGGTCGTCGGCGGGCTGGTGTCCCACAGCGCGGAGATGACCTGCTGGACCGGCACCAGCTGCCCTTCGCGCAGCAGTAGCAGCGCCAGGAGGATGCGCTCGCGGGGCGCGGCAACCGTGATTTCGGTAACCGGAGTGCGGATCTGCACCGGCCCCAAGATCGAAAACCTGGTCGAATTGCGCATAACCACCCTCTGTGCGGCGCTTGCCTCCCCTCGAAGCTGCACGCGGTATTGCCCGATGGTAGTCAAATGAGAGCGACGAAAGAGCAGCGCCGTGGAGTCTTTTTGACGGAACGACATGCGCGTGCCGGAATGCGTCCAGGTCTTGCAGCGGATTTGCTCACAATCCACGCAAGGGCTACTCAAGCCCTACTGTTGCATTGCTCTGGACGAACGGGGACATTTCGGCGCAATCATCGTGTGTAGGGGTCGCACCCAACGTCGTGTGCGGCCCCAAAATGCTGTCCCGGCCCGCTCGTCATGGACGGACCGTCGCTTTCCGAGCCGCCGAAGATCCCCGTGGTATTCAGCGTAACTAATTGATTACCCTCCGCCAAATCAGGCACCCGGGCCGGGCACCCCCTCCGGTGGGTGAAATATCCGCGACACGGGCTAATCGGGCGATCCACCGCGTTATCATCCGGCGCCGCTACGGTGGGCGGGTGGCTAGAGGAGCGGTCCGGAACTTCGAGACGGCACTCGGTGCGATCGGAGTGCTGGCGCTCATCATCACGGCGATCCTCGTCACCGGTTGGAACCCGCTGCCCAACGTGCAGGGCGACCTCACCGACTGGTGGGAGAAGGTGTCGTCCAGCAGCGGGAAGCTGTCCGAGCCCGAAACGCTGTGGACGGACAGGGTCGGCGGGCAGCCTTCGGCGGCGGTCATCGCCGGGGACGCGGTCGTCGTGCAGATGCGGGGCACGATCGAGGCGCGCGGGCTGCGCAGCGGGACCGAGCTGTGGACCAAGGAAGCCGACTGGGCGGCCGTCGCCGGGGACGCGCCGAGCCCCGTCGTCATCGTCGGGCGGCGCGGCAAAGGCCTCGAGGCCGTCGACCCCGCGGCCGGGACGGTGAAGTGGAAGGACGGCGACGCGATCGGGGCGTGGACATACCGCGACTCCGTCCTGGCGCTGAGCTGCGGCGGACTGTCGGACTGCACCCTCACGGCGCGGGCGCCGAAGGACGGGGCGCAGATCTGGAAGCTGACGCTGCCAGGGATCGGCCGGGTGCTGGCCGGGGTCAACAGCGACCTGCTCGGCACACGCCTGCTGTCGGACACCTACGACAACGCGGTGAAGGCCAACCCGACAGCGATCCCGGCGATGCTGGGCTTCCCGATCGACCAGCGGGTCCAGGTCGTCGACACGCTCACCGGGAAGCGGCTCCGCACCGAGGAACCCACGAACAGCAGCCGGATCGTCGTCGTCGGCGGGCGGGTCCTCGTCTCGACCGCGGCGCCGAAGGACGGGAACTGCCGCTACAGCCTGGAGGCGCGGGACGCGAGCACCGGCAAGGTCGTCTGGAAGCGGGACGGGTACGACCTGCGGACATCGTCCGGGGCGGGATGCGAGCAGCGCAGGGACCCCGCCGGCGCGGACACGGTGATCGCGGCGACCCGCGGCGACAATCGGGAGGTGTTCCTGTCCCCGCGCGACGGCCGGGAGCTGTTCGTGGGCGCGCCCGGGGACTCGCTCGTCGCGGCCGACAGTCAGTACGGGCTGATCCGCGGCGCTGACAAGAAGTCGCTGCAGGTGATCAACCTGACGACGGGGAAGACCGCATGGAAGCAGGAGATCGGCGAGAAGGCGGACGTGGCGATCAGCCGCCATGCGGTGCTCATCCGCGACAACGGCACGATCAAGGCGTACAAGCCGGACAGCGGCACGCTGCGGCTCGACGCGAAGTCCACGTCGGACGTGCTCGGCGTCGGCCCGGACGGGCTGCTGATCTCCCGCGGGCGCAACCTGGGGTTCCTTCCCTACGCCTAGCGGTGCTCCATCACCAGCGTGAACGACGTGCCCGGAACCAGCGCCTCATAGACGTGCGGCACGTCGCCGGGGAACGAGCAGTAGTCGTGCGGTGCCAGGTCGACGGTCGCGTCCGTGGGACCGACCCGCAGCCGGCCGCTCATCAGCACCACGTGCTCGACCGTCCCGAGCAGGTGCGCGTCGGCCTTGCGCGGCCCGCCCATCCCGACATTCATCACGTACAGGTCCCGCTTCGCCCCCGGCGGGCAGGTGGCCAGCAGCGTGCCGCCGAAGTCCGCCTGCTCGGCCTGGATCGAGGGCCCCTCGCCGGCGCGGATCACCCGCGGCGCGGTCGGCGCGGGCGGCTCGACCAGCCGGCTGAACGGCACGTTGAGCGCCACGGCGAGCGCCCACAGCGTCTCGATGTTGGGGTTGCCGGCGCCGGCCTCCAGCTGGTGGAGCGTCGACTTGGCGATGCCCGCCCGCTTCGCGACCTCGCTCAGCGACAGCTTCTCCCGCTCCCGCTCGCGACGCAGTGCGGCGGCGATGAACTCCAGCGGCGCGCCCATGGCCACGCTCCCGTTCGGTGTAGCGAACGAATGATTCGACTTGACGAACACCCACGCAGGCATCCAGCATATCGAACTATGCGTTCGATGCTCCGAACAAGCGACCCGATCGTCCGCGACGTGGGCGCCCTGTGCGCGGCGGCGGTCGTCGTCGGGCTGTCGTTCGGCGCGATCGCCACCGCCGCCGGCCTGCCGCTCAGCCAGATCGTCGTCATGTCCGCGTTCATCTACGCCGGGGGCGCGCAGTTCCTCGCCGTCGGGCTCGTCTCCGCCGGCGGCACCGCGCTCGCGATCATCCTGGCCGGTCTGCTGCTCAACGCCAGGCACCTGCCGTTCGGCCTGGCGATCGGCAACGAGACGCTGGGCAACGAGCCGTGGCGGCGCATCGTCGGCAGTCACATCCTCACCGACGAGTCGGTCGCGTTCGCCCTGGCGCAGGAGGACCCGGCCCGGCGCCGCCGCGCGTACTGGATGACCGGCGTCGCGCTGTTCCTGACCTGGAACGTCGCCTCCACCCTCGGCGCGATCATCGGCAGCGCCCTCGGCGACCCCGACCGCTACGGCATCGACGCGGCGTTCCCGGCAGCGCTGCTCGCCTTGACACTGCCGTCGCTGAAGGACAAGACCGCCGTGCGGGTGGCAATCACCGGCGCCGCGATCGCGCTGGGCACCACCCCGTTCCTGCCGGCGGGACTGCCCGTGCTGCTCGCGCTGCTCGGACTGGTTTTCGCCCTGCCCGTCCGTACCGCCGCCGCGAAGGAATCATCGTGAGCTGGATCGCGATCGTGGTGCTCGCACTCGGCACCTATGCGCTGCGCTTCGCCGGACCGGCCCTGCGCAGCAGGATCACCGTCTCCCCAACGGTGGCCCGCTACCTGACCCTGGCCGCGATCGCGCTGCTCGCCGCCCTCATCGGCACCGCCGCGCTGCTGGACGGCACGGCATTCGTCGGCGTCGCACGCCCGGCGGGCGTCCTGGTCGGCGCCGTCCTCGCCTGGCGGAAGCTGCCGTTCGTCGTGGTCGTCGTCGCCGCGGCACTCACCGCCGCCCTGCTCAGGCTGGCCGGAATCCAGTAACTACAGTCGAGGGCATGCCTGAGTTCGCGTTCTCCCCGCTGCTGCCGCTCGGATCCGACACCACCGAATACCGGCTGATCACCAGCGACGGGATCGGGCGCGACGGGCGGTTCCTCACCGTCGCCCCCGAGGCGCTGACCCTCCTCACCGACGAGGCGATGCACGACATCGCGCACTTCCTGCGCCCCGCGCACCTCGCTCAGCTCCGCGCCATCATCGACGACCCCCTGGCCTCCCCGAACGACCGCTTCGTGGCGCTGGACCTGCTCCGCAACGCCAACATCGCGGCCGGCGGCGTCCTGCCCATGTGCCAGGACACCGGCACCGCGATCGTCATGGGCAAACGCGGCCGCTTCGTCCTCACCGACGGCAACGACGAGGAGTCGATCGCCCGCGGGGTCTTCGACGCCTACACCCGCCTCAACCTGCGCTATTCGCAGCTCGCCCCGCTGACCATGTGGGACGAGAAGAACACCGGCTCCAACCTGCCCGCGCAGATCGAGCTGTACGCCGAGGGCGACGACGCCTACAAGTTCCTCTTCATGGCCAAGGGTGGCGGCTCGGCGAACAAGAGCTACCTCTACCAGGAGACGAAAGCCCTGCTCAACCCCACCCGGATGATGCAGTTCCTGGAGGAGAAGCTCCGCCTGATCGGCACCGCGGCCTGCCCGCCGTATCACCTGGCGGTCGTCATCGGCGGCACCTCCGGCGAGCACGCCCTCAAGACCGCCAAGCTCGCGTCCGCGAAGTACCTCGACACCCTGCCGACCTCGGGCTCGGCGGTCGGCCATGGCTTCCGCGACGTCGAGCTGGAGGCCGAGGTCCTGCAGCTGACCCGCGAGTTCGGCATCGGGGCGCAGTTCGGCGGGCGGTATTTCTGCCACGACGTCCGCGTGGTCCGCCTCCCCCGCCACGGCGCCTCCTGCCCGGTCGCGATCGCCGTCTCGTGCTCCGCCGACCGCCAGGCCGTCGGGAAGATCAACGCCGAGGGCGTCTGGCTGGAGCAGCTGGAGCGCGACCCGGCCCGCTTCCTGCCCGACGTCACCGACGAGCACCTCGACGACGACGTGGTCTCCGTCGACCTCAACCGCCCGATGGCCGAGATCCGCGCCCAGCTCTCCGCCCTGCCCGTGAAGACCCGCCTCTCCCTGACCGGCCCGCTGGTCGTGGCCCGCGACATCGCCCACGCGAAGATCGCCGAACGCCTCGACGCCGGCGAGCCCATGCCCGCGTATCTCCGCGACCACGCCGTCTACTACGCCGGCCCCGCGAAGACCCCGTCCGGCTACGCATCGGGCTCGTTCGGGCCCACGACCGCCGGCCGCATGGACGCCTACGTCCAGAAGTTCCAGGCCGCGGGCGGCTCCCTGGTCATGCTCGCCAAGGGCAACCGCTCCAAGCAGGTCACCGAGGCCTGCAACAGCTACGGCGGCTTCTACCTCGGCTCCATCGGCGGCCCGGCCGCCCGCCTCGCCCAGGACTGCATCAAGCACGTCGAGGTCATCGAATACCCCGAGCTCGGCATGGAAGCGGTCTGGAAGATCGACGTCGTCGACTTCCCCGCCTTCATCGTCGTGGACGACAAGGGCAACGACTTCTTCGCCGAGGTGACCAAGCCGGTCCTCACCGTCGGCCGCCGCTGACGAACGCGCCACCGACGCCCCCGCCCGGCCCGGAGCGGGGGCGTCGTCCTGTCTAGGGCGTCCGGGCCGCGGCGGCGACCAGGGGCAAGGTGCGGTGGGGGATCTGCTCGGCGAGGGCGATGATCGTCGAGGAGCGCTCGATGCCGGCGAAGCTCATGACCAGGTCGATGACGCGCTGCAGGTCGCTGTTGGTGCGGGCGACGATCCGGCACATCAGGTCGCCCGAGCCGGTGATGGTGTGGGCCTCCAGGACTTCGGGGATGCCGGCCAGGTGGGCGGCCACCGGGTCGTGGCCGGAGCGCTGGCGGATCTCCAGGGTGACGAAGGCCGTGACGCCGTAGCCGAGGGCGGCCGGGTCGATGTCGGGGCCGTAGCCGCGGATGACGCCGCGGTCGGTGAGGCGGTCGAGGCGGGCCTGGATCGTGCCGCGGGCCACGTGCAGGCGGCGGGAGCACTCCAGGACGCCGATCCGCGGTTCGGCGGCGAGGAGCGCGATCAGCCGGGCGTCGAGTGCGTCGATCGGACTGGGCAACTTGTCCACCAGTACCCCCGAATCCACCAGCAAAATGAGCAACCTGACCATGCAGAATAGCGTTGGTTGCCCAGCCGCCGAATCTGCGGCGACGCTGGGACCATGACCCGCGCTGTCGAAGACGTCAACGAGCTCATCGGTGCTGTCGATCTTGACGTGTCGCATGACCCGTTCCCGCTGACCGGGCTCGATCACGTCCGGTTCTACGTCGGTAACGCCAAGCAGGCCGCTCATTACTACTCGACGGCGTTCGGGATGACGCTGGTCGCGTATCGGGGGCCTGAGCAGGGCTATCGGGACCACGCCGAATACGTGCTGAAGTCCGGCTCGGCCATGTTCGTGCTGGCGGGTGGGGTACACCGGGAGGCCGAGGCGACCCGGCACTACGAGCGGCACGGTGACGGGATCACCGACATCGCGCTCGAGGTGCCCGACGTCGACACGGCCTATGCGCACGCGCTGCGGCAGGGCGCGACGGGCCTCGAGGCCCCGCATGACGAGCAGGATGAGCACGGGGTCATCAGGGTGGCGGCGATCGCGGCGTACGGGGAGACCCGGCACACGCTGATCGACCGGTCGCGGTACAGCGGCCCGTGGCGCCCCGGGTTCGTCGCCCGGCAGCCGATCGTGGCGCCGCCGGCGAAGCGGTACTTCCAGGCGGTCGACCACGTGGTCGGCAACGTGGAGCTGGGCCGGATGGACGAGTGGGTCGAGTTCTACAACCGGGTCATGGGCTTCACGAACATGGCGGAGTTCGTCGGTGACGACATCGCGACGGAGTACTCCGCGCTGATGAGCAAGGTCGTCGCCAGCGGCACCCGCAAGGTGAAGTTCCCGCTCAACGAGCCCGCCGTGTCGCGCAAGAAGTCGCAGATCGACGAGTATCTGGAGTTCTACGGCGGGCCGGGCGCGCAGCACATCGCCCTGGCGACCGGGGACATCCTGCGCACCGTCGACCTGATGCGGGCGGCCGGGGTGGAGTTCCTGGTCACGCCCGACTCGTATTACGACGACCCCGAGCTGCGGGCGCGGATCGGGCGGGTACGGGTGCCGATCGAGGACCTGAAGTCGCGCGGCATCCTGGTCGACCGGGACGAGGACGGCTACCTGTTGCAGATCTTCACGAAGCCCGTGCAGGACCGCCCGACGGTCTTTTTCGAGCTGATCGAACGGCACGGCTCGCTCGGCTTCGGCAAGGGCAACTTCAAGGCGCTCTTCGAGGCGATCGAGCGAGAGCAGGAACGTCGCGGGAACCTGTAACACTGTCGGGGTGACGTACCCCCAGCAGCAGCAGCCTCAGCAGAACCCCTATAACCAGGGATACCCGCAGGGCGCTTACGGCGTGCCGGCGCAGAGCTACTACGGTCCCGCGCCGGTGCCGGTGGCGCCGACCGGTCAGCCGCTCGCCGGGTTCGGCGCACGGCTCGGCGCGTACCTCATCGACGCATGCGTCTTCCTAGTGCTGTCGATGCTGGTGCTCATCCCGGCCATGTTCGCGATCATCGCGTGGATCGGGACCCAGGCGTCGCAGTTCGAGACCGATCCGGTGACCGGCCAGCTGGTCGAGGAGCCCGACGCCGCGCTGCTCGTCGGGCCGATCATCCTGATCTACATCGCGATCTTCGTCGTGATGATCGGGATGAGCTACGTGTACTACGTCGAGCTGTTCCCGTCCCGGCGCGGTGTCACACTGGGGAAGCGGGCGCTGGGTCTGACGCTCATCCGGCTCGACGACCCGTCGGCGCCGATCACCCGGGGCGTGGCCGGCAAGCGCTGGCTGATGCAATACGTGGTGGCGATCTTCGTGCCGTTCTTCTCCTGGATCGACGGCTTGTGGCAGCTCTGGGACAAGCCGTTCCAGCAGTGCCTGCACGACAAGGTGGCGCAGACGGTTGTGGTTAAGGTCAACAGGTGACAGCTCCAGGTTGGTACAAGGACCCCGTCGACCCGGCCGTTCAGCGGTACTGGGACGGTGAAGGCTGGATCGGTGAGCCGCTCCCGGCCGACGCGGTCCCGCCGGCGGGGCCGCCAGCCGTCGCGCCGCCACCGCCGCCCCCGCCGCCTGCCGCGCCCGCGCCGCAGCTGGGGGCCGTGATCCTGCCGCCGGGCACGCCGGTGCCACCCGGTGGGTTCCCGCCCGGCCAGCTGCCACCCGGCGCGATCGTCCTGCCGCCGGGGGCGCCGCTGCCACCCGGCGTGCAGCCGCAGGGCACGCTGCCACCCGGCGCTTATCCGACCGGCGCGGTGCAGGTGCTGCTCCCGCCGCACGGGCTCGCCGCGGGTGGGCCGATGGCGGCGACGGCGCACGGCCGGCAGGTCGCCAACCTCGGCGCCCGGCTGGTGGCGCGGCTCGTCGACATCGCCGCGCTGCTGCTCATCAACGCGGCGGTGACCGGCTGGTTCGTCTACCAGTACGTGCACCTGATGATGCCGGTCTTCCGGGAGTCGTACGAGCGCTTCAAGGCCAACGAGTCGACCAGCGACATCGTGCAGCCGGAGCGGGCCGGCACCCTGCAGGTCGTGATCCTGATCCTGATCGCGGCGCTCTGGTTCGCCTACGAGGTGCCGGCGATCGCCAACACAGGCCAGACGTTCGGCAAGCGCCTGCTGAAGATCAAGGTCATGCGGATGGAGAGCGAGGACCGCATCGGCTACGGCCGGGCCATCCGCCGCTGGAATCCGCTCGGCCTGTCGGTGCTGCTGTGGACCTGCGGCGTCGGGTTCGTGCTGCAGTTCCTCGACAGCCTCTCCCCGGTGATCGACTGGCCGCTGCACCGCGCCTTCCACGACCGCTCGGCCGGCACCGTCGTGGTGCGGGACGTCGCGGTCCCGTCCTCGCCATCGAAGCCGACCGGAGACCCGTCATGACCCGCCTCACCCGCCCTGACCTCGACGCCCTGCCCGCCTACGTCGCCGGCCGCACCGTGCCCGGCGCGATCAAGCTGGCCAGCAACGAGGTCCCGTATGGTCCGCTGCCCGGCGTCGTCGACGCGGTCGCCGCGGCGATCGCCGGCGCGCACCGCTACCCGGACCCGGGCGCCACCGCGCTGCGCGCGACGCTCAGCGACCGGCTCGGCGTCGACGCGGACCGCATCGCCACCGGCTGCGGCTCGGTCGCCCTGTTCGAGCACCTCTTCCGCGCGACCTGCCTGCCCGGCGACGAGGCCGTCTACGCGTGGCGCTCCTTCGAGGCGTATCCGATCATCGCCGCCGCCTCCGCGGCGACCAGCGTCCGCGTGCCGAACACCGCGGAGCACGCCCACGACCTGCCGGCGATGGCGGCCGCGATCACCGACAAGACCAAGCTCGTGATCGTCTGCAACCCGAACAACCCGACCGGCACGGCGAGCCGCAAGGCCGAGCTCGACGCGTTCCTCGACGCCGTGCCGCCGACGGTCCTGGTCGCCCTCGACGAGGCGTACCGCGAGTTCGTCACCGACCCCGACGTGCCCGACGGCCTGGCCACGTATGGCGACCGCCCGAACGTCGTGGTGCTGCGCACCCTGTCGAAGGCGTGGGGCCTGGCGGGCCTGCGGGTCGGCTACCTGATCGGCTCGCCGGAGGTCGCCGCCGCGGTGCGCAAGGTCGTCACGCCGTTCTCCACGTCCGCGACGGCCCAGGCCGCGGCCCTCGCGGCGCTGCAGGCGTCCGACGAGATGCAGCGCCGGGTCGACCTGATCACCGCCGAACGGGAGCGGGTCGTCGCCGCGGTGCGCAAGGTGTACCCGGACGTCCCCGACACCGAGGCCAACTTCTTCTGGCTGCCGCTCGGCGACGCCGCCCTCGATTTCGCCCAGAAGTGTGAGGAGTCGGGTGTGATCGTCCGCGCCTTCGCCGGCGACGGGGTCCGCGTGACGATCAGCTCCCCCGGCGAGAACGACGCCTTCCTCGACTGCCTCTAGGGAAGTTTGTCGAGCAGGGCTTTCATTTCGGTGATCTCGGCGGTCTGGCTCGCGGCGATGGCGCCCGCGAGCTGCTTGACCGCCGAGCCCTGAGCCTGGGCGGTCTGCGCGGTTTCGACGGCGCCCTCGTGGTGCTTGATCATCAGGGTCAGGAACATCGTGTCGAAGGCGGGGCCGGACGCCGCGGCCAGCTTGCTGAGCTCGGTGTCGGTGAGCATGCCCGGCATGCCACCCAGGTCACCCATTTCGTGATGCGCGGCGTCGGGGACCGGCTCACCCCAGGCTTTGAGCCAGTCCGACATGGTGGCGATCTCGGGCTCCTGGGCCTGGCGGATCTTCGCCGCGATGGCCTTCACCGACGCGTCGGACGCGCGCGAGGACGCCAGCGAAGCCATTTCCAGGGCCTGCCGGTGGTGCGGGATCATGTCGGTCGCGAACTGCACGTCCGTGGCGTTGAACACCCCGGGTGACGAGGCCACGGAGGCCGGCGCGGCGGCGGAACCGCCGGAGCCGGCGGCCGGCGCGTGATGATCGGCGCCGCCACCGCCGCACCCCGCCAGGAGCGCGGCGGACACCAGCACCAGAGCGGCGGCCCGCATCAGCCGATGCCGACCAGCACGACGGTGTTCATGCTGAAGTAGTACTTGTCGTCGATCTCCGACGCGTTGGTGGTGTGCAGGCGCTCGACCACGAGGTAGCCGCCGTGCAGGTACAGCTCGCTGAACACGAACCGGTCCTCGGGACGGATCCGGAGCTCGGTGCTCGACGTGACGGCACCCGTGACCAGGTTGAGGACCAGGAGCTGGTAGTCGCGGTTGATCAGGTAGACGTTGCGCTGGTCGGCGCCGATCAGCGTGCCGGACACCTCCGACATCCACAGCCGCTGCCCGGTGCTGCGGGAGAAGGCCCAGATGTAGCCGCCGACGACCTGCTCGGCGAGGACGTCGCCGACCACGACGACCTTGTCCTTGTCGGGCACGGTCTCGGGCTTGACGATGTGGTCGGCGCCGAGCGACCAGTACGTCGGGGTGATGCTGCCGACGCCCGACGCCGCGTCGGCGTAGCTGACCACGTCGCCGGTCGGGGCGGCCTTGAACATGGCGCAGCCGGAGCGGCCGAGCTGGCAGGACGTCGGCTCCAGGAACCAGTTCGTGACGTTGTCGGGGCCGATCGACGCGCCCGGCGGGCGCCACGTGGTGAGCAGGGTGCCGGTGCCTGCGTCGTACACCTCGAGGGTGGCGGGCTTCGCGCAGGTGTCCTTCACGAAGTACGCGTCGAGGCTGGTCCAGTCGACGGAGTGGCAGTTGGGGGTGGCGGCGAAGGAGTGCGTCCAGCGGATCTTGCCGTCGACCGGGTCGATCGCCTGCACGACGTCCTTGCCGGTGGCGATGACGATCGGCTGGTGATCGAGCGCTGAGGTGGTGACGAAGAGGTCCTCCGGGCTGTACACCGTCTTCGCGCCGGTGCGGCGGCCCTTGAACGTCTCGCCGTCGGCGGGGTCGATGCGCACCTGCCAGACGATGTCGCCCTTCTCGGCGTCGAGGGCGACGATCTCACCGTCGGACCACTTGGTGACGACCACGGACATGCCGACGCCGCTGGCGGGCTTCTCGACGGCGACGATCGAGACGACCTCCGCGGGCCAGCGCCGATACGCCCAGTGCGGCGTCATCAACCGCTGCGCGGTCACGGGCGTGTCGGCGAAGACGCGCCGCTGCTCGGTGTAGACGCGCAGCCGGCCCTCGACGATCAGCGGGGCGGAGGGCAGCTCCGCATACTGGATCGACTTGATCGGCTCGGGCGACGGCACCGGCTTCTTGGCGCTGCTGACCGTCTCGGCAGGCTTGAGGGTCCGATACGCGGTGACACCCATCGCCGCGATGACCACGATCGCGAAGAGCGCGGTGAGGACCCGGCGCAAGGACCGGGGCCAGTTCCGTGGACGCACGCTGAATCGCCGCCCCGCACCACCGGTCCCCATAACCACCTCCGCCGGGCACCATACCCGGCGATAGTCGCATTCTGCTCACGGCGACCTTCGATCGCCGGGCTTCTCACACCCGCGTCACCACCGTGCCGGTCACCTCACCAAAGCCAACCATGGCGCCGCCGGAGCACCACCCGGAGGCCGAAATCGTGACCGTGTCGCCATCGAGCAGAAAGCTACGGGTCGTGCCGTCGTCCAGGCGGACGGGATGTGCGCCGTTCCATGTCCGCTCGATGAACGATCCGGTCTGCTCGGGCGTGGCGCCGGAGATCGTGCCGGACGCGTACAGGTCGCCGGTGCGCGCCCAGGCGCCGTTGGCGGTGAGGTGGGCGAGCTGCTGCGCCGGCGTCCAGTAGATCCCCGCGTATGGCGGCTGCGACACGAGGGTGCCGTTCCACCGGATCTCGCAGCGGATGTCGTACGAGTAGCGCTCCGACTCCCGCAGGTAGGGCAGCACCGGTGGGTCCTGCGTGACGGCCGCGGCCCTGGCGGGCTCGAGCGCGTCCAGGGGCACCACCCAGGGGGACACGGAGGTGGCGAAGGACTTGCCGAGGAAGGGGCCGAGCGGCTGATATTCCCACGCCTGGATGTCCCGGGCGGACCAGTCGTTGACCAGGACGGCGCCGTAGACGTGCTCGCGGAAGTCGTCGACGTCGATCACCCCTTCGGAGGGTGCGCCGACGACGAACCCGAGCTCGGCCTCCACGTCGAGCCGCCGGGACGGGCCGTGGCTGGGCCGGTCCTCGTCGGGCGCTTTGCGCTGGCCGTGCGGGCGCGGGATGTCGGTGCCCGAGACGACGACGGTGCCGGCGCGTCCGTGATACCCGATGGGCAGGCTCTTCCAGTTGGGCAGCAGGTTGGGCGCGTCGGGCCGGAAGATCCTGCTGAGGTTGTTCGCGTGCTCCTCGGAGGAGTAGAAGTCGACGTAGTCGGCGACCTCGAACGGCAGCGCGAGCGCCGTCCCCTCGACCGGGTGCAGCATTCCCCCGATCGTGGCCGTCCGCGCGCCGGTGAACAGCTCCGTGAGCTGCTCCCGGACCCGGGTCCAGGTGGGCCGGCCGGTGGCGAGGAAGCGGTTGAGGGTCTTCGCGCCGGTGAACGTGCCGCCGGCGTCGACCAGCCCGGCCTCCTCGGCGGCGGCGAGGTTGAGGATGAGATCGCCGGCGCGGACGCCGACCCAGCCGTCGCGGGTCGCGCACAGCGGCAGGTTGTGCAGCCCGAACGGGTCGTCGTCGGTCGGCGTTTGCCAGGTGGTCACGCGGGCACCTCTCGGGGGAGTAGGCCGAGGTTGGTCAGGTCGGTGACCGGCTCGTCGACGCTGCAGCTGCCGAAGCCGACCCACAGGGGCCGGGGCTCGTCGAGGGCGTCGCGGACGATCGCGGCCAGGGGGTGACTGTCGGTCGCCGCGAGGAGGCCGGCGAGGTCGGCGGGCTCGGCGCCGCCGGCCGCGGCGAGGGTCGCGGCGAGGACGTTGAGGAAGCCGTGGTGGACCAGGCCCGTGTCGGGGTCGGTGTGCCGGACCGCGTGGTGCAGGCCGGCGGTCAGCTTGAACGGCAGCTCCCGGTCCCGGCAGGCGCAGATCACCGCGGCCAGCTCGACCGGCGACGGGAACAGCTCGGCGGCCAGTCCGCCGGTGCGGAACTTCGCGGCGGCCGGCAGCCCCTCGGCGCGCAGTTCGGCGAGCCGGTCGAGGGCCTGCATCAGCCCCCAGGCGAGCGGCACCTCGAAATACCAGCTCCACGGCTGGTCGCCGTGCTTGCGGGCCAGCTCGGCGAGCCGGTCGATGCCGGGCGCGGGGTCCTCGCCGCGCTTGGCGACCGGGGACTCGACCTGCCGGACGGTGAGGTGCGCCGGGATCGACTCGAGGGCCGGGCCGACGGCACCGGGCTCGCCGACCACGCCGACGGCGACGGTCGCGGCGATCTGGGGCAGGGCGGCGGCGGGGACCAGCAGCGGGCCGATCATCGCCGCCCATGGGCCGTCGCGGTGGCCGAGGTGGGCCGGGACGGCGTCGGGCAGCGGGAGGCTCCCCGGCGGGAAGACGGCGGCGTCGTCGACCAGGGCGGTCAGCAGAGGCGGTACTGCGTTTGACACAGCTTCCGAATCTAATGGACGCTATACAGGGCGGACAACTTCGTCCGATATCCGGACGGTTTCTTTCTTCCGGGAGGCATCTGATGCCGTACTACCGTCGCGTGGGCGAAGTCCCACCGAAGCGACACACCCAGTTTCGCCAGCCGGACGGCTCGCTGTTCGCGGAAGAGCTGATGGGGCAGGAGGGTTTTTCGAGCGACTCCTCCCTGCTGTACCACAAGCATCGACCGACAGCGATCCTATCCGCCACCACGGTCACGCCGTTCGCGACGACGCGCGCGCCGAACCTGCCGCTGCAGCCGCGGCACCTCCAGACGCACAAGCTGTCGTTCCCGTCCGCTTCGGACGCGGTCCTCGGCCGGCAGCACCTGCTGGCCAACGACGACGTCCGGATGTCGTACGTGCTCGCCACGACGCCGTCGCCGCTGTACCGCAACGCGATCGGCGACGAATGCCTGTACGTCGAGTCCGGGACGCTGCGCGTCGAGTCGGTGTTCGGCGCGCTCACCCTCGACGCCGGCGACTACGCGATCATCCCGACCTCGGTCATCCACCGCCTCGTCCCCACCTCGGACCAGGTCCGGCTGCTGGTGATCGAGGCGTCGGGGCACATCGGGCCGCCCAAGCGGTACCTGTCCAAGCGCGGCCAGTTCCTGGAGCACTCGCCGTACTGCGAACGTGACCTCCGGGGCCCCTCAGAGCCGCTGCTCGCGGAAGGGTCGGAGGTGCCGGTGCTCGTGCAGCACCGGCGCGGCTGGACCGAGCACGTCTACGTCAACCACCCGTTCGACGTCGCCGGCTGGGACGGCTGCCTCTACCCGTGGGCGTTCTCGATCCACGACTTCGAGCCGATCACCGGCCGCCTCCATCAGCCGCCGCCGGTCCACCAGACCTTCGAGGGCCCGAACTTCGTCATCTGCTCGTTCGTCCCGCGCAAGGTCGACTACCACCCGCTGGCCATCCCCGTGCCGTACAACCACCACAACGTCGACAGCGACGAGGTCCTCTTCTACACGGGCGGCAACTACGAGGCCCGGCGCGGGTCCGGCATCGTCCAGGGCTCGATCTCGCTGCACCCCAGCGGCTTCACCCACGGCCCCCAGCCCGGCGCCGTCGAACGCGCCATCGGTGCCGAGGCCTTCGACGAACTGGCGGTCATGCTCGACACCTTCCGCCCGCTAGACCTGTGCGAGCCCGGCCTGTCGGTCGAGGACACCGCCTACGCCTGGACCTGGGCCCGCAACGGTTAGTGCTCGATCACCCTGGTCGCGGTGAGGCGGCAGACGACGCGGGTGACGCCCGGGACCTTCTCGGTCCAGGGCCTGCCGTCGTACGCGCGGCTGAGCTCGTCGATAAGCTCCGGCCCGCCGTCCTCGACCATGGCGACGGTGCCGCGGACCTCCACGTGGCGGTAGGGGTTCGCGGGGTCGTACACGCAGATGGATACCCTCGGGTCGCGCTCCATGTTGCGGGTCTTGCGGCGACCACGGATGGTCGAGAACACGACGTCACCGGCGTCGTGCTTGGCCCAGATCACGCTGGACTGCGGGGCGCCGTCGGGGTTGATCGTGCTGAGCACCAGGAACGCCCGGCGGTCCAGCAGCTCGCGCAGCATGTCGTTCACGGTCTACTCCTTCGGAACCGGATAGATCAGGGCAACGGCGGTGGCGGCGAGGCCCTCACCCCGGCCGGTGAAGCCGAGCCCGTCGGTCGTGGTGCCGGACAGCCGGACGATCGCGCCGATCGCCGCCTTCAGCGTGTCCTCGGCCTCGGCGCGGCGCTTGCCGACCTTGGGGGCGACGCCGATCACCTGCACGGAGACGTTGCCGATCTCATAACCCGCCTCACGGACCAGCCTGGCGGCCTCGGCCAGCAGGGTCACCCCTTTGGCGCCGGCCCACTCCGGGCGGCCGGTGCCGAAGATCGCCCCGACGTCACCCAGGCCCGCCGCGGACAGCAGCGCGTCGCAGATCGCGTGGGCGGCGACGTCGCCGTCGGAGTGCCCGGCGAGCCCGTCGACACCCTCCCATTTGAGGCCGGCGACCCAGCACTCGCGCCCTTTCTCGAACGCGTGTACATCCGTCCCGTTGCCGATCAACATCATTTCTGGATCACTTTGGGAGGGTACGACGATCGGTGCACGATCGTGAACTTCTGGTTGCTGGGTCGTCATCGGACTCGGCATCCTGGCATTCCGGGCCTAGGCTAGGTCGGGTGCGCAGCGACCAGACGACCCCGAAAGCCCCACAGCAGTGGTGGCGCACCGGAGCCGCCTTGCGCTTCGGGCTGCTCGCCCTGCTGGTCGCGACGTTGTCCGTGGTGATGCTGATCATCCACCCAGACAAATCGTCGCTGACCCATGCCATGGGGCCTGACCACCCGTTCGCCCCGGCGATCGCCGTGATCGGCGCCGCCCTCCTGACCACCGCCCTGGTCCCCCGGACCCTGCTCGCCGGCGTCGGCGGCGTCCTGTTCGGCTTCGCCGGCGGCGTCCTGTACATCATGGCGGGCGTCATCCTGGGCGCCTTCATCGCCTACATGATCGGCCGCTTCCTCGGCCGCGACTTCATGGCCCGCCACCTCTCCGGCCGTTTCCTGGCCGTGGAGCAGGCAGTGGCCAACCGCGGCATCGTCGCAGTGATCATTTCGCGGATGATCCCGTTCGTACCGTTCTGCGTCGCCAACTACGTCTTCGGCACTACCCGCGTCCGGCCGGCCACCTTCATCGCCGGCACCACCCTCGGCGCGCTACCCGCCACGATCGCCTACGCGGCACTCGGCTCGGCCACGGCCCGCGGCGACACACTCGGCATGTCCATCGCCGGCGCGATGATCGCAACCCTGGGCATCGGCGGCTCGATCGGCACCTACTTCGTGTGGCGCCGCCGGCCTCGTAAGCAGCAGGCGGCGGTCGCGGTGGCCCCGATCTCGCCCGCTCCCGCCTGACCCGCACTTTTCCGCCTTCACCGGCCCCGTGGCGCTCACCGCCTCGGGGCCGGTTCTTGTTTCGCCCCCGCCGCCTTGAAGGCCAGCCCTGCCGCCACTCAGCCCCGCCCGCCGCGGATGCCACCACGGAACCGCCGCCCGAAGATCACCCCCGCCACCGCGGAGCCGACACGGAACCGCCATCTGAAGACCGGCCCCCGTCGCCACGCAGCCCCGCCACCGCCACCGCCACCGCCGAGCCGCCTGCCGAAGACCCGCCCCGCCACCGCGGAGCCGCGCCCGAAGACCACCCTCGCCACCACCCGCCCGCCGCTGATGCCGTCGTGGAACCCGCCGCCCGAAGACCACCCGCGCCACCACCCGCCCGTCGCCGCGGAGCCGCCACCCAAAGACCAGCCCCGCCACCACGGAACCCCCGCCACCACGGAGCCGCCACCCGCGGAGCAGCCCCGCCACCACCCGCCCGTCGCCGCGGATCCGACGCGGAGCCGCCACCCAAAAGACCACCCCCGCCACCACCCGCCCGCCACCGCGGATCCGACGCGAAGCCGCCACCCAAAGACCACCCCCGCCCGTCCCCGCCGATCCACCCAAAGACCAGCCCCGCCACCACGAAGCCGCCGCCCGAAGACCACCCCCGCCACCGCGGAGCCGACACGGAACCGCCACCTGAAGACCGGCCCCGTCGCCACGCGGCCCGCCACGGCAGAGCCGACACGGAACCGTCGCTCAAAAGACCAGCCCCGCCATCACGCGGCCCCGGCCACCGCAGACACCGCTGCGGAGCCGCCGCCCGAAAACCAGCCCGCCACCACCCAGCACCGCCACCGCGGAGCCACCACCCGCGGAGCCGACACGGAGTCGCCACCTGAAGATCAGCTCCGTCGTCACTCAGCCCCGTCACCGCGGAACCGAGCGCCGCCACCGCGGAGCCGCCACCCGAAGACCCGCCTCGCCACCACCGAACCCCGCCACCGCGGAGCCACACCCGAAGACCCACCCCGCCGCCCCGCCACGGCAGAGCCGAACACGGAATCGTCGCTCAAAAGACCAGCCCCGCCATCACGCAGCCCCTGCCACCGCAGACGCCGCTGCGGAGCCGCCGCCCGAAAAACCAGCCCGCCACCACGGAGCCGCCGCAGAGCCGTCACTTGACGACCATCCCCGCCACCACGGAGCCGACACGGAACCGCCGCTCAAAGACCAGCCCGCCATCACGCAGTCCCTGCCACCACCGAGCCGACGCCCGAAGACCAGCCCCGCCACCACCGAGCCCTGCCACCGCGGAGCCACCACCCGCGGAGCCGACACGGAGTCGCCACCTCAAGACCAGCTCCGTCGCCACCCAGCCCCGCCACCGCGGCGCCACCACCTGCGACCCCGCCCCGCCCCGCCACCACCCGCCCCTCATCGCGGAGCCGACACGGAGCCACCGCCCCAAGATCAGTCCCGCCACCACCGAGCGCCGCCACCGCCGAGCCGCCACCCGAAGACCAGCCCTGCCATCACGAAGCCGCCGCCCGAAGACCACCCCCGCCACTGCGGAGCCGACACGGAGCCGTCATCTGAAGACCGGCCCCGTCGCCACGTAACCGCAGCTCAAAGACCATCCCCGCCATCACACGGCCCCTGCCACCACGGAGCCGACGCCGGAGACCGGCCCCGCGACCGCTCAGCCCCGCCACCGCGGAACCGAGCGCCGCCACCGGGGAGCCACCGCCCGCCACCACGGAGCCGACGCCCGGAGACCAGCCCCGCCACCACCGAGCGCCGCCACCGCGAAGCCGCCGCCCGAAGACCGGCCCCGCGACCGCTCAGCCCCGCCACCGCGGAACCGAGCGCCGCCACCGGGGAGCCACCGCCCGCCACCACGGAGCCGACGCCCGGAGAAC
>NZ_JBVJIJ010000047.1:51654-69155 GCF_055586325.1 Dactylosporangium sp. NPDC051087
GACCAGCCCCGCCACCACCGAGCGCCGCCACCGCGGAGCCGACGCCCAAAGACCCGGCCCGGCCACCCCAGCACGTCACCACGGAGCCGCCGCCCAAAGACCGGCCCCGCCACCCCTCAGCCCCGCCACCGCGGAACGAACCAAGCGCCGCCACCGGGGAGCCGCCGCCCGAAGATCCGCCTCGCCACCCCCAGCCCCGCCACCGCGGAGCCACCGCCGGAGACCAGCCCCCGCGTGAGGACCGAGTGCCTGCAGCACGTGGGACCGGCACCGCGCGACAACCCGTCCGTCGACGCCAGGCGGAGAACCCCGCCATGCGGAGAACACCGCTAAGAACCCGCCACTGGGCGAGAACCAGCGTCGCGCGGCGAGCAACTCCTGCAGCCCGTGGGGGGCAGCGCCGCGCCGGGGACCAGCAGGTACGCGAGCATCAGGGCAACGCGGGCAGCGCCGGGGACCAGTTCGCCGCGTGAGCATCAGCGCCACGCGGGGAGCTAGGCCGACCGCCGCTGCGGGGAGCAAGAGGGCTTCACCCTGCGAGGACTAGAGCCCGCGTGAGGACCAAGGGCAGGCACCCCGCTTGGAGCAACGAGCCCACGCCGCGTGGGAACAGCACCGCGGGAAAGTCGGGAGCGGCGGCGCTCGCGGGCGGGGCGAGGGCTATGTCACAGGCCGGCGCGGCGCTCGGAGGGGGTCAAAAGTGGCGGCGGAGGACGAATGACTCGATCCGGGTGAGGTCGCTCGGGCGGAGGCCGCGGCGAGGGTGCGGGCGGATCAGCAGGGCTCGGCCTCCCGCTGTCAGCCGCGTCGCAGGTACGGCCACGTCGTCCGTCCACACCAGCCGGCGGCCGGAGGTGAGGACCTGCCGGGCGGCGGCGAGCTTCAGGGCGTCGGTCACTTCCACCCCGGCAGGCAGGGCTCGGCCGAACGGTGGCAGGTCGAACAGGCGCTCCAGGGCGTCGGCGTCCTGGCACCACGTGGTGCACCAGCGGATCTCGACCAGGCCGGCGGCGGACAGCCCGCGGATCCGGGCGATCAAGGCGGGCGCCCAGCGGATGGGCCAGTCGACGCCTTCGGAGTGTGCGGTGCCGCGGCGCAGGTCAGGGCCCCACAGTGGGCGGCGGGTGTTGAGGACGCCGTCGACGTCCAGCAACCAGACCGGCGGGGTCAGAGCAGCAGCTCGGCGATGGCCAGGTCGAACGGCCTGGTGACCTTCATGGCGGCCTCGGACCCTGGCACGGTGTGGACGGCGACGCCGAGCTTCTCGGCCATGCCCGCGTCGTCGGTGTGTTCGTCGACGGCGGCGGCGTGCGCGCTGGTCAGAACGGAGCGGCGGAAACCCTGTGGGGTCTGTACGGCACGCAGGACGGAGCGGTCGACAGTACCGACGACAATGCCGGAATTGTCGACCTCTTTGATGGTGTCGACCACAGGTAGAACGGGTATGACGGCGCCGTGCCCCCCTCGCACCGCGTCCGCGACGGCCTCCACCAGCTCTGGTGGGGTCAGTGCGCGCGCCGCGTCGTGGACCAGCACGATGTCGAACGGCTCGGGGACGGCGGCCAGGGCGGCGGCGACCGACGCCTGCCGCGTGGCGCCGCCGGGCACCACGATGAGCTCCACGGCGGGAGCGGATTCACCGGAAGCTCTCAGGCTCGCCTCAGTCGTCACACAGGTCTCACCGGCAACAATGGGGCTTGTGAGGACGGCAGGCGCGAGCAGGGCCTTGACGTCGTCGACGGCGTCCGCGGGAGCGGCCACGACGATGCAGCCGACGCTGGGGGCGGACGCCACCCGGCGCACGGCATGCACGAGCAGCGGCTCCCCTCGCAGGAGCCGCAGTGCCTTCGGGGCGCCGGGGCCGAGTCGGACCCCCATGCCCGCAGCAGGCACGAGGACCGCGACGTCACCACGCACCCTTGGATGCGCCGTCACGTCGCGGTCCTCGTCTTCAGGATTAGCCGGGCTGAAATGTCAGGCCTCGGTCAGCACCTTGTCCAGCAGCGTCTCGGCCTCATCCTTGGTGCTCTTCTCGGCGAGCGCCACCTCGCCGACCAGGATGTCCCGAGCCTTGGCCAGCATGCGCTTCTCGCCGGCCGACAAGCCACGCTCCCGGTCACGGCGCCACAGGTCACGCACGACCTCTGCGACCTTGAGCGGATTGCCGGAGGCCAACTTCTCCAGATTCGCCTTGTAACGCCGCGACCAGTTGGTCGGCTCCTCGGTGTGCGGAGCGCGGAGGACGTCGAAGACCTTGGTCAGGCCTTCCTCGCCAACCACCTCGCGCACGCCGACGATCTCGGCGTTTTCGGCGGGCACCCGCACCGTCAGGTCACCCTGAGCGACCCTGAGGACGAGATACTGCTTCTCCTCGCCCCTGACGACCCGAGTCTCGATTGCCTCGATGAGTGCGGCCCCGTGGTGGGGGTAGACAACGGTCTCGCCGACACTGAAAACCATAGGTTCGAAACCCCTTTCGCTGTGTCTAGGGTAACACGGTCACGCGCTGTCGTCCCACCCCAGAGAGCAGCATTCGCGCAGGTCAGAACACATGTGAGTCCCCTTTCTCCCGCTTGACATGAATCGTGGAACCTGCTGCGTAACGGATCAACAACCCTGGGCACACGCAAATGCGCAGGCTGTAGGACATTTCCGATTGATTGTCGCGAGTGCGTACAGATGCGATGGCAGGCGTGTCGAACGCCACTCTCCGTGATGTCACCAGCGGCGGAGCGTGCGAAAATCTTCATACATCTCGATGGGTGGCACCACTGGTGTTGCGCGGCCCGGTGAGGGAAAGTTGAGGCAGGTGCGAGGAGAACAGCGATGGGCACGCTGCGGGGCGACAACGGCGGTGGTGATCGGCCACAGGATGGTGGCGGCATCCCCGACCTGCCCCCTGAGTGGGGCACGATCATCATCCCCGACGATGCGGGCGCACTCGACGATGAGGGCACATCGATCCGCCGTCAATTCCGTCGCGCCTCAATCCGCCGTCGCTGGCGGCGCCGGCTGCATCTGAGCCCCGAGCCGATCAAGCGGGCGGGCGACGATTCTCCGGGTCTGGCGGTGCCGCTGCTGATCATGTCGATCGCCGTCATCGCGACGCTGGTGAGTCTGTTCGCGGTCGCGTGGCCGCGGCGCAACCCCAACGGCACGCCGCAGCTCGCGCCGCCGTCCCCGCCCGCCAAGGTGACGCTCGCCGGGCTCAGCCTCTTCGACGCGGAAGGCAGCACGGTGCGGATCCGCGACCTCACTCCCGCGGTCATCCTGCTGGTCGAGGGGTGCAGCTGCGAGCACCTCATCACCGGCACCGTCGAGGCCGTCGCCGCCGGCCGGGCGCCGTCCGCCACGGTCCTGGTGCTCGCTGTCCGCGCGCCGACGCTGCCGTCGGGGCTCAATGACAAGGTGCGGGTGCGCGCGCTCGCCGACCCCAACAGCTCGGTCCGGGCCGCGGTGCCGTTCCTCGCGGCGAGCCGCACCACGGCCGCGCTCCTGGTCGCCGCCGACGGCACCGTGATCCGGGCGGTCAGCTCCGTGACGGAGGCCGCCGCGTTCGACTCCGAGCTGGGCAACCTCGCGGCCTCACCCAGCTAAAGGCGTGTTTGGTCAGTGGATGCCGGGCTGCGGCGGGCCTCGCTCCGACCCCACTGACCAAACATGCCTTAGAGGCCGCGCAGCAGCGTTCCGTACAGCGTCAGCCCCGGACCGAACGCGAGCGCCACGGTGTTCTTCGGTGGACCCGAGGCCCGCCGCCGCAACGCGTCGATGATCAGCAGGACCGTCGGGGACGAGCAGTTGCCGTGCTCGGCGAGGGTGCCGCGCGACTCGGCGAGGGCGGACTCCGGCAGCGCCAGGCGGTCGCGCACGACGTCGAGGATCCTCGGACCGCCCGGGTGGACCGCCCAGCCGTCGACGTCGGCGAGCGTCAGGCCGTGCCTGCCGAGGAGGTCACCGACCAGGTCGGCGACGTAGATCGACAGGACGTCGGGCACCTTCGGCGACAGGCCCATCCGGAAGCCCAGGTCGGTCACGTCCCACGTCATGTGGTCCGCCGTGGCGGTGTCGGTCACCGCGGCGATCTCGGCAACCCCCTGGCCGGAGGCCTGGTCGGCGCGCGGGACCAGTACCACTGCCGCCGCCGCGTCCGAGAAGAGCGCGTGCGCGACGATCTGCTGCGGATCCTCGCTCGGCGGCTGGACGTGCAGGCTGGTCAGCTCGAGGCAGAGCAGCACCGCCGGCAGCCCGCGCGCCGACACGAAGTCCGTCGCGGCGCCGAGCCCGGGCAGCGCGGCGTAGCAGCCCATGTGCCCGATGAAAAGCCGCTGCGTGGTCGGCGCCATGCCCAGGTCGCGGGCGAGGAGGATGTCGAGGCCGGGGGTGGCGTATCCGGTGCAGGAACACACCACGAACAGCCCGATCTCGTCCGGTCGCAGCCCGGCCGCGTCGAGCGCGCCGGTGACCGCGTCCTTGCCCAGCGGCAGCGCCTCGGTCAGGTACCGGCTCATCCGCTTCGCCGTCGACCAGCCGGACGCGTCCTCGATCAGCGGGTTGACCGCGCCGTGCCTGGTGACCACGCCGGAGTTCTCGAAGATCCGTTTCGCCAGCCCCCTGCGGGAGCCGTTGTAGTGCCGCTCGAAGAAGCCCGTCCACACCTCGTCCTGGCGCATCGGGCCGGGGAATGTCACACCCATGCCTGCGATCGCGGCACCTGTCACTGGGTCCCCTTTCTGCCGCGCCCCTGGTAGAGGATCGCGGTGGTGAACGTCGGTACGATCTGCACCGCGTTGCGGCGGGTGACCAGCCAGCGGGCGAGCGCGGGGAGCGTCGGCCGGACGCCCCGCACGTCGATCGGCACGCCGTTGCTCTCGCACGCCTTCCGCAGCGCGCGCGGGTCGACGAACAGGGTGGGGTCGTGGATGCCGCGGACCGCGGGCATGATCGCCTCGGCCAGGCGGACCGCGACCAGGCGCGCCACGGCGGTGTCGGCGAGGGTGTCGAGGACCAGCCAGCCCCCGGGGCGCAGGACGCGGCACGCCTCGGCGACCACCACCGGCCAGTCCGGGACGTGTTCCAGCAGCTCACCTGCACTGACGACGTCGACGGTACCGTCGGCGAACGGCAACCGCCGCACGTCCGCCTGGACCGGGGTGACGCCGTGCGCCGCGGCCTGCTCCAGCCCGGAGACGACCAGGTCGACGCCGACGTGCCGGTAGCCCTTGTCGGCGACGTGCGGGGCGAGCAGGCCGCCGCCGCAGCCGAGGTCGAGCAGGACGGCGCCGTCGCGCTCGGCCGGCGGGATCAGTCGCGCGCGGGCGCGGGCGAGCCAATACAGCATCGACAGCGGCGAACCGGGACGCCACCACTCGCCGGCCAGGTCGTCATACTGACCAGGGTCGTTACGCGCCCGGCGCGTCGATCGCATGGGTCGAGACTGACACGGAACCCTTCGGACAGCCACACTTGCCGAATGTCCGTTGCTCGCTCGATTATTCGTGCCAGCCACCCGGAGCCTGCGGTCGCGGTCACGGCCGTCGCCGCGCTGCTGTCGTTCGGACTCGGAAGGCCCTGGCCGGGGGTGGTTTCGGCGGCTGCCTGTGTACTGGCGAGCCAGCTCTCCATCGGGTGGATCAACGACGTGCTGGACGCTTCCCGGGACGCGTCGGTGGGTCGCACGGACAAGCCGGTCGCCACCGGTGCCGTGTCGCGACGGCTGATCCTGGTGCTCGGTGTCGTCGCGGGCGGGCTCGTTCTCCCACTCGGCCTCCTTTCCGGCATCTCGGCCGGATTCATCGCTTTTCTCGGGCTTGTCTCCGCACTGCTCTACGACTGGCCGCTGAAGTCGACGCCGGCGTCGGTGGTGCCCTATGCGGTGTCGTTCGCCTGCCTGCCGGCGTTCGTCGTGGTCGGCGCGGGCCTGGTCCCGCCGCTGTGGCTGCTCTGCGCCGGCGGCCTGCTCGGCGCCGGCGCGCACTTCGTCAACACGCTGCCCGACCTGGACGACGACCTGCGCACCGGCGTCCGTGGCCTGCCGCACCGCTTCGGCCGCCGCGGGTCGCTGTCCGCTTCGGCGGTACTGCTGCTGGCGGCCACCGGGTTCCTGGCGTTCGGGCCGCCCGGGCCACCTCCTGTGCTCTTCTGGCCGACACTGGCGATCGCCGTCCTGGTCCTGTCGCTGGGCGCGTGGGCCATGCGCCGCGACCCCACTTCACGCACCCCTTTCCTGGCGGTCATCGCCGTGGCGCTCATCGATGTGGTGTTTTTGCTGGTCAGCGGCTTGAACCTGGATTGACCGGTGCAGTGTCAGGGTGCGCGTTATCGGCCGATCAACGGCATCTAGGCTGTACTCGGCCGCCCGAACCAGATGGAGGACCCAAGGTGACGCGTACGATTCCGGCTTCCCGCCGCCGCTCGGGACTGGGCGCCGCGCTGCTGGCCTCCGCCGCGCTCGGCGTCGGTCTGCTCTCCGGGTGCAGCGCCGGTCAGATCACCCAGACCGACACCCAGGTCGCCGCAGTGCCCGGCGTCAGCGCGCAGAGCGCCGACGGCCTGATCGCGCTGCGCGAGGGTGTCGTGGCGTATTCGAACGAGTACAAGGCCGGCAGTGTCGTGCCGATCGAGGTGCGGCTGTTCAACAACGCGAAGCAGTCGGTGAAGCTGACCGGGGTGACCGCCGGGTCCGCCGGCAGCGTGGTCCTGGTGGGCGGGGCGTCGGCCGCGCCGGCACCGGCGGCCACGTCGGCACCGCCGTCGCCGTCCAAGCCGGCCTCGTCGCCTTCCACCTCCGCGTCTGGCTCCGCGTCCCCCTCGAAGTCGCCGACGCCGTCGCCCACGCCCGCCGCGGTCGGCTCCTCGAAGATCGCTATCGAGATCCCGGTCGGTGGGTTCGTGTCGCTGAGCGAAGGCTCGAAGACCTACCTCGCCGTCGAGAAGCTCGCGGGCGAGACCCTGATGGCCGGCTCGGCGCTGGCGGACGTGACCTTCACCTTCACGTATGCGGACGGCAGCACCACCACGATCACCGTCCCCGAGCTGCCGATGACGGTGCCGCTGAG
The DNA here is from genome assembly GCF_055586325.1 of Dactylosporangium sp. NPDC051087. Classification (NCBI taxonomy): domain Bacteria; kingdom Bacillati; phylum Actinomycetota; class Actinomycetes; order Micromonosporales; family Micromonosporaceae; genus Dactylosporangium; species Dactylosporangium sp. NPDC051087. Next base: position 58,710 of record NZ_JBVJIJ010000047.1, read on the forward strand.
CCCGCTGCCGAAGCCGAGCTCGGTCGTGGGGCACGAGGCTGAGTAGTTTTGTCGTACCCCTGGGCTAGTTTTCGGGGGTGACGAAGAGCAAGAGCGCTGCCTATCAGTGCGACGTGTGCGGGGCCCGTCCGGCCAAATGGATGGGGCGGTGCCCCGAGTGCGGCGAGTGGGGCTCGATCATCGAGTCCTCACCACTGGCCGCGCTCGGCCCGGCCGCCCTGCGCGCCGTCCCGAGCCGCGCTCCGCTGGAGCCGGCCCGCCCCATCGCCGAGATCAGCGCCAAGCCGGCCCAGGCCCGCCCGACCGGCGTGGGCGAGTTCGACCGCGTCCTCGGCGGCGGCATCGTCCCCGGCGCCGTGGTCCTGCTCGCCGGGGAGCCGGGCGTCGGCAAGTCCACCCTCCTGCTCGACGTCGCCCAGCAGTGGGCCAAGCACGGCGACACCCCGTCCCTCGTGGTCAGCGGCGAGGAGTCGGTGAGCCAGGTCCGCCTCCGCGCCGAGCGCATCGGCGCCCTGCACGAGCGGCTCTATCTCGCGGCCGAAAGTGACCTGTCCGCGGTCCTCGGCCACCTCGACGCCGTCAAGCCCGGCCTGCTCATCCTCGACTCGGTGCAGACCATCTCCGCCCCCGGCACCGACGGCGTGGCCGGCGGCGTCACCCAGGTCCGCGCCGTCACCGCCGCCCTGGTCGCCATCGCCAAGGAGCGCGGCCTCGCCACCGTCCTCGTCGGCCACGTCACCAAAGACGGCAATGTCGCCGGCCCCCGCGTCCTGGAGCACCTCGTCGACGTCGTGCTCAACTTCGAGGGCGACAAGCACTCCTCACTGCGCATGGTCCGCGGCCTGAAAAACCGCTTCGGCGCCGCCGACGAGGTCGGCTGCTTCGAGATGCACGAGGGCGGCATCACCAGCCTCCCCGACCCGAGCGGCCTCTTCCTCACCCGCTATGCCGACGCCGTCTCAGGCACCTGCGTCTCCGTCGCCATGGAGGGCCGCCGCGCCCTCGTCGCCGAGGTCCAGACCCTGATCGGCGCCCAGACCCCCGGCTCACCCCGCCGCACCGTCTCCGGCCTCGACTCCGCCCGCCTAGCCATGATCATCGCCGTCCTCCAACAGCGCGCCCAGATCCAGCTCCACGACCGCGAGGTCTATGCCGCCACCGTCGGCGGCCTCCGCGTCACCGAGCCGGCCATCGACCTCGCCCTGGCCCTCGCCGCCGCCTCCGCCGCCCACGACCTCCCGATGCCCCCAGACCTCGTCGTCTTGGGCGAGGTCGGCCTGACCGGCGAGGTCCGCCGCGTCGGCGCCGTCCCCCGCCGCCTCGCCGAGGCCGCCCGCCTCGGCTTCCGCTTCGCCCTCGTCCCGCCGGGCTGCGGCCCGGCCGCCACCGGCGTCACCCCTCCTGGCATGCGCGTCCTGGAGGTCGGCGACGTCCGCACTGCCCTGCACTATGCGGTCAAGGCCGCCAGCGAAGCCGAACCACGTTAGGTTCCCGCCCCCTCGCGAGGCGGTCGCGTGCTGACACTCTGGACGCCGCTCGCCGTCCGCTTGGACCTGCTTGTCCGACACGCGGTGGCGGCTTGCCGGTCCGTGCCAGGTGTTTGCGGCGGTCCTTGCCGGTCCGTGCCAGGTGTTTGCGGCGGTCCTTGCCCTTGCCGGTCCGTGCCGGGTGTTTGCGGCGGTCCTTGCCGGTCCGTGCCGGGTGTTTGCGGCGGTTTCTGCACCGGTAGAAGCCGCGGTCGAATCGGTTGCGGGAGTGCGGTGCCGACCCGCGTTAGGTACCGTCTCGCCGATCAAGCCCCTCGCGAGGCGGTCACTCGCTGACGCTCTGGGCGCCGCTCGCCGGCGGCTGACGGTTTCCCGCCCTACGCATCGTGGCGGGTCTCCAGTCCCTGCCAGGGGTGTTTGCGCCGATCGGAGCCGCGGTCGGTCCGGTCGCGGGAGTGCGGTGCCGACCCGCGTTAGGTACCGTCTCGCCGATCACGCCCCTCGCGAGGCGATCGCCCGCCGACACTCTGGGCGCCGCTCGCCGGCCGCTTGAAGATTGCCCGCCCCTACATCGCGGCGGGCCTCCAGTCCGTGCCGGGGATGTTTACACCGGTCGGAGCCGCGGTCGACCCGGTCGCAAGTGTCGGCCGGGCCGTGCCAGGGTGTTGCGCCGGTCAAAGCCGCGGTCGACCCGGTCGCGGGAGTGCGGTCAGGAAGCACGGCGCGCGGCCACGGACCAGCGAACCGGGCTCATGACTGAGGTGCGGCACCGGCTCGTGACTGGGTCTGACGCATGGGTCGAGGTCCGACCGTCTGCCCCGGGCCTGGCCGCGTCGTTTCCGCTGGCGACCCTCCTACCAGGCCCTCGAGTAGCGGTCGCCCTCCGGACACCGCATGACGACGACACGGAAATGCCCACTCGACGCGCCATGACGGGTTGCCGATCCGCGCCGGGTGCTGCGGCGGTCGAAGCCGCGATCGACCCGGTCACGGAAATGCACCAGGGAACCACGACTCGCGGCCACGGTCGGCGACCCGGGCTCGCGGCTGAGGTCTGCGGCATGAGGCCGAGGTCCGACCGCTCGCTCCCGGGCTTGGCCGCATCGCTTCCCGCTGGCGGCCCCGTGTTTCTGGTTCGGGGATGTGTCCGTGAGCGCGGCGACCTTCCTGGCCGACCCCGCCACCGGGGAGCGGCTCCCGGTCGCAGTCAGCGACGCGGTCGAGGTTCGATGATCCGCCTGGTCCGGCCGCGTCGCCTCCGGCCGGCGATCCCCTGTCCGGGCTCGGGATGTCCGTGAACGCGACAGGAACGCCCGTCGGCGGGCCCTGTCCGACTTTCCAGATCAGCGCCGCCGCGTCACCGGGTGCGGAGAGGGTCAGTGGGGGGTCAGGTGGTTGGCGATCAGGACCTGGTCGGGGGCGAAGGCGGCCAGCGCCGCCAGCTGTCCGTCAGGGCCGCCGGCGAAGTCGCGGAGGCGGACGGCGACGTCGAAGCCGCGGGCCCGCTTCGACGGGGTCTTCGACAGTTCGCGGACGACGTTCTGGTCGAGCCAGGCAGGGTTGGTGCCGGTGCGGTCCAGGCCTGCTCTGAGCCTGACCAGCAGGTACCGCTCACCGCCCACCTCCATCAGAGTCACCTGTGCGACTCGGGACCAGGGCAGGACCAGGGTGCGGATCCAGCCGGGACGGACGGTGAGGGCGAAGTGGTTGGCGCCGACCCGGGGGCGGCGGACGACGGCGAGGACGAACGGGGTGGCGCCCACGGCCGCCAGGAGCAGCGTCCACATGGGAAGGTTGGCGAGGGGGTTCGAGGCGCCGGAGGGGAGCGTCGCGGGTTCGTCGGCGAAGAGGCCGCGGATCAGGCCGGTGGCGAGGGCGGCGGAGAGGACGTACCAGCCGAGTGTGACCAGCGAGCGGGACGGGAAACTGCGCCGCCATTCGATCCGCTCCGGACCGGCCACCGGTGGGACCTCGCAGACTGCGCACAGACATCAATTACGGTCCATCGACTGATGGCGTCCGCCCACTCTACGGGCTGGGTCGATACCGCACCAGCACCGGATGTCCGACCATCCGTAGACTGTGCGGGTGCCGATCGACCGCGAGCCCAGCAGAGGCGCCGGCCTCAACGGGGGCTGGGTCGCCGCAGACCCGTTGCGCGCGACGCTCGCCCTGATGGCGCCGGGGACGGTGCTGCGCGACGGGCTTGAGCGCATTTTGAGGGGGCGCACGGGTGCCCTGATCGTGCTCGGCTACGACAAGGTGGTCGAGCAGATGTGCACGGGCGGGTTCCCGTTGGACGTCGAGTTCTCCGCGACCCGGCTGCGTGAGCTGTGCAAGATGGACGGTGCTGTCGTCCTGTCGAGTGACGGCACGAGAATTGTCCGGGCCGCCGTGCACCTCATGCCGGACCCGACGATCCCGTCGGAGGAGTCGGGGACGCGGCACCGGACGGCGGAGCGGGTCGCCAAGCAGGCCGGGTTCCCGGTCATTTCGGTGAGCCAGTCGATGCGGATCATCGGCCTGTATGTGAATGGCCAGCGGCACGTGCTGGACGACTCGGCCGCGATCCTGTCCAAGGCGAATCAGGCGTTGGCCACGCTGGAGCGGTACAAGCTGCGGCTCGACGAAGTGAGCGGGACGCTTTCGGCGTTGGAGATCGAGGATCTCGTCACGGTCCGTGACGCGGTGGCGGTGGTGCAGCGGCTGGAGATGGTGCGGCGCATCGCGGACGAGATCGCCGGTTACGTGGTGGAGCTCGGCACTGACGGGCGGTTGCTGGCGCTGCAGCTCGAGGAGCTGATGGCCGGGGTCGAGGCGGATCGCACGCTGGTGATCCGCGACTACCTGCCGTCGGGGCGGCGGGCCCGTTCGTCGGACGATGCTCTCGAAGAGCTGGACGCGTTGACGGCGACGGAGCTGATCGACCTGGTCGCGGTCGCGAAGTCGCTCGGATATCCGGGGGCGAGCGACGCGCTGGACGCCGCGGTGTCGCCGCGCGGGTTCCGGCTGCTGGCCAAGGTGCCGCGGCTGCCCTCGCTGGTCGTCGACCGGCTGGTCGAGCACTTCGGCAGCCTGCAGCGGCTGCTCGGCGCGACCGTGGAGGACCTGCAGACCGTCGACGGCGTCGGCGACGCCAGGGCGCGCGGCGTGCGGGAAGGATTGAGCCGCCTCGCCGAGGCGTCGATCCTGGAGCGATACGTCTAGTACGGCTAGGAGAGCTGCACCTGGACGGGCGCACTGAGCTTCGTGTCGAGGCGGCCGACCAGCTCGTACTTGCCGGCCGGCGGGACCTCACGGTTGACGCAGCCGTCCTTGGTGGTCTTGCCGTTCCACGTGGTGGAGAACGAGACCTCGATCCCCGGCTTCAGCGTCGTCGGCTGGCTGCCCTTCGGCGCGTCGCAGTGGTCGGAGGACCACATCTTGATGGCGCCGACCTGCAGGTACAACTCCTGGAAATCGGCACCGAGGTCGCGGGTGCAATCGTGCGCCGACGTGTTCTTGATCTTCAGGAAGAACTTGAGATACGCCCCGCGGAACTGCAGCGTCTGCTCGGGCTGCGCGACCAGCGAGAGGTCGGTGTCGGCGCAGACCGGCACGGTGGAGGCGACGGCCGGGGCCGACGAGGACGCCGGCGCGCTGGTGACGGGGTCGCCGGTGGTCGGCGTCTGCACCGTCGGCTCGGCCGAGGCAGGGGCGGAGGCGGGCGCGGAGGACGGCGGCTGCGCCGAGGTCGGCGTGCGCTTCGGGTCCGGCCCCGAGCACTGCGCCCAGAGCATGAGCACCACGATCAGCAGCGCCCCGCCGACGATGGCGCGACGCCGCCAGTACACGCCAGCGGGAAGCGGGCCGACCGTCATCTTCATGATGCACTCACCGTATCGAGGGAACGGGTGGCGAAGGGGGCGGCGCGCCGTGTAGACCGCTCAGAGATAGACCTTGCGGGCGTAAACGGCGTGCGCACCGGCAACACGATCGAGGAACAGTAACCCAGCGCAATGGTCGATCTCGTGCTGTAAAGCCCTCGCCTCGAACGCGTCTGTAGTGATCTCGATCTCTTCGCCGGTGCCGGGAAGCTGCCCGGCGACGACGAGCCGGTTGGCGCGCTTCACGTCGCCGGTGAGGTCGGGCACCGACATGCAGCCCTCGCGGCCCTTCTGCCACTGCGACGCCTCGACGACCCGCGCGTTGCACAGCACCAGCGTGCCGTGCACGGTGCGGGCCTTCGGGTGGCCGGTGACGTCGACCGCGAACACCTGCGCGCCGACGCCGACCTGCGGCGCGGCGAGCCCGACGCAGCCCGGCGACACCCGCATCGTGTCGACGAGGTCGGCCGCGAGCTGGACGATGTCCTCGGCGAGCGGGTCCACGGTCACGCCGGCCGCCCCCAGCACCGCCGCGGGGGCCTGGACGACCTGCAGGACCGTCACATCAGGTCCGCTTCGCCGGCCCGCAGCGTGGCCTCGACCCCGAGCTCGCCGGCGACCCGGTCGATCGCGGCGGCGAGGTCCTCCATCGCCCCGGGCGCGTCGACCTCCGCCACGACGACATAGAGGTTGCCGGCCAGCCTGGTCGTCAGGTCGGTGATGTTGCCACCGGCCGCCGCCACGGTACGGCTGAGCGCCGCGACGATCCCGAGCCGGTCAGCGCCGTGGACGGTCAGTACGTAATGCGCGCCGACTACCGGGTCGACCAGGTCCTCGCCCACCTCGCGGACGGTGACCAGGAGCGTGCGGTCGGCGGTCAACGGCGTGAGGGCCGCGTCGACCTCCATGGCGGACACGGACCCGGCGCAGACCAGCGTCATCGCGAAGTGCCCGCGCAGCCGGGTCATGGTCGAGTCGGTGAGGTTGAGGCCAAGCCCGGCGAGGATCTCCGCGACGTCGGCGATGATGCCGGGACGGTCGTGGCCGATGACGGTGACGGCGTACTCGTTCACCTGGCTTATCCTTCCTTATCGCCTCCGACGCCCTTTCACAGACCGTCACCCGTTGGTACGACGCCAACGCCCGTGACCTCCCTTGGCGGCAACCCGACGCGACGCCGTGGGGTGTGCTGGTCAGCGAGGTCATGCTCCAGCAGACCCAGGTGTCCCGGGTGGACCCCGCCTGGCGGCGCTGGATGGAGCGCTGGCCGACGCCCGGCCACCTGGCCGCGGACCCGCCGGGCGAGGCCATCCGCGCATGGGACCGGCTCGGCTATCCGCGGCGCGCCCTGCGGCTGCACGCGTGCGCGACCGCGATCGTGGAGCAGCATGCGGGTGTCGTACCGCACGACGTCGACGCCCTGCTCGCACTGCCGGGCATCGGCATGTACACGGCCCGTGCGGTGGCCGCGTTCGCGTTCCGGCAGCGCCACCCCGTCGTGGACACCAACGTCCGCCGGGTCGTGGCCAGGATCGTCGACGGCGTAGCGGACGGCGGCGCCGCGACCACCCCCGCTGACCTGCGGGCCGTCGAGGTCCTGCTGCCCGAGGACCACGAGGCGGCGGCGAAGGCCTCCGTCGCGTTCATGGAGCTCGGCGCGGTCATCTGCACCGCCCGCGCGCCGCGTTGCGAGGAGTGCCCGATGCGGGGCGTCTGCGCCTGGCACATCGCCGGATCGCCGCCGTCCACCGGACCGAGCAGGCGCACCCAGCGGTACCACGGGACGGACCGCCACGTGCGCGGCCTTCTCCTCGCCGTGTTGCGCGCGAGCGACGACCCGGTGCCCGCGGCGAGCCTCGACCTGGTGTGGGACGACGAGGTCCAGCGTGGCAGGGCGTTGCGCGGGCTGCTCGAGGACGGCCTCGTCAGGGAACGCGCCGGGACGTTCACGTTGCCGGGGTGAGCCCGAGGGTTGCAGGCGGTTCATCTAGTTTTTCCCACACTTTTCGGGCCTCCCCTCACGCCCGCCGGTGGATAGGCTCGCGGCGTGCTCATCCCTCACACCAGGGCACGCCGGGCTGTTGCCGCGCTGCTCGCCGCCGCGACGCTCGCCGGCTGCGGTGCTCCTCGTAACGCCGACCATCCTCAGTGGACGGCACCGCCGGCGATGGCCGCCAGCACGTCTCCTTCGTCGGCGGACTCCTCGTCGTCGCCGGCCGCGTCGACCTCGGCCCAGGCCTCGGCTTCGTCGCCCGCGTCCGCCAAGCCCTCGAAGTCCCAGACCACCGCGGCCGCCCCGCCCGGCGTGAGCTACGCCGACCGGCTGCCGAAGTTCGACCGCGCACCGAAGGCCGACAAGGTCCACCTGCCGGAGGGCGCATCCGCGGCGTACTACTCCCGCATCCCGACCGACCAGCCCGTCGCGTTCATCACCATCGACGACGGCCAGGTGAAGCGCCCCGAGGCCCTCGACCTCATCAAACAGGCCGGCGTCCCCGTCACGCTGTTCCTGATGATCAACGCCATCCGCAACGACCCGGAATACTTCAAACGCCTCCAGGACGCCGGCGCCGTCATCGAGGCGCACACGGTCACCCACCAGAGCCTGCGCGGCAAGTCCTACGCCGTCCAGCGCAAGGAGATCTGCGACTCCGCGGACAAGCTCGGCGCCTGGTACGGCCGCCGCCCCGTCCTGTTCCGCCCGCCGTACGGCGAAAAGGACGACACCACCCTCAAGGCCGCCCACGACTGTGGCATGCACGCCGCCTTCTTCTGGAAGGAAACCGTCGACAAGGGCATCGTCCGCTACCAGCAGGGCAACACGGTCCAGCGCGGCGACATCATCCTGATGCATTTCCGCGACCGTTTCGTCGACGATTTCATCGCCGCCCTCCAGGCCATCAAGGCCGCCGGCCTCACGCCGGCCCTCCTGGAGGACTACATTCCCTGAAGCTCTCCAGCAGCGCCTGCCGTTCACGCTCATCGAACGGCAGCCGCTGCTGGACCATTTCCCGCAGCGGCTCCGGTACTGCATAAAATCCGCGCCGCCCGATCACCGGCATCACGATCGGCGGCAGCCCGCCGAGGTCCTCGGTCAGGTCAAGCGCATCCGCCGTGGCCGCGTCGACCGCCGGCAGATGGGCGAGCCGCCTGGCAAGCTCCCGCTCCTCGACATGCAGCACGGTGATCAGCGCCCCGACGAGGTGCTCCCGTAGCTCCCCGTAGACCCTTGCCAGCTGCCGCAGACTGCCCGCCCGGTCCGCCCGCGGCAGCCGTGCCAGCCACGCCGCCGCCAGCCCGACCAACGCCGGCCATCCCCCGGTCAACAGATGCAGGTCAGGCGCCAGCCCGTCCGCCCCCGCCGCGTCAGCGAGCGCCGCGGCCAGCACCTGATACGTCTCATCCTCCGCGAACGCCAGCTCTCCCGGCCCGAGCCGATCGTCAGCGCTCAGGGGCATGGCCTCCCGCCCGCTGAGCACCAACGGCACCACCCCGGCAAGCTCAACCACCCGCTCCCACGCTGTTCCGATCCGCTCGACCCCGTCCACGACGACCACGGCCCCGGCGGGCACCTGCCCGACCCTCGGCACCGGCGTCTCTCCCGCTCGGACGACGATCGCGCGACGGCGCTCGGCCCACTGCGCCAGCAGGACGCTCTTTCCTGCCCCGCTCCCCGCCACAACCACCACCACCGGCGCCCTCCTGACCTCACCCGCCGCCGCACCATCGGACGACCCGCCGCTGAGCGCCCTGCCGCTGGTCTGATGAGCCGAGCTGGCCGGAGCTGAACCCGCCGGCGCTGAACCGGCCGAAGATGGGCGGACCGAGGCGGGGCCGCCCGGGGCTGAACCGGCCGGGGCACGGCTTGTCGAGGCAGGGCTTGTCGAGGCAGGGCTTGTCGAGGCAGGGCTTGCCGAGGCTCTGCTGGCCGGGGCTGGACCATCCGAGGCTGGGCCGGACGGAGCTGGGCCGGACGGAGCTGGGCCGGACGGAGCTGGGCCGGACGGAGCTGGGCCGGACGGAGGTGGGCCGGACGGAAGCAAACCGGCCTGAGGGTCCGTGGACGGGTCGACGGCAGGGTCCTCGAATGCCCGGTCCAACCGCGCCAGCAACCCGGCCCTGACGATCGGCCGCGGTGCGACCGGCCGACCGAAGCGCGCCGCCCCGAAGTCCCGCCACCACCCAGTCACGCCAGGCAACGTAACCCGGCAACCGGGTCAGCGGGCGTCCGACGTGTCGTACTTCGCCGCCGGCCCACCCAACCGCGTGACCGTCGGGTGCCGCGCGACTGGCGAGTTCGATTCGGCGGGACCCTGGGCGCAGCGAATCCACCCCGCACGGCAGGCGCCGAACCGAAATGCGGCCACCACAGCGGAATCACCTCCGGCACGGCATGGAATCGCACCGCCACGACCAGGATTCGGAGGCGAATGGCACTCAGCGCGACCCGAGGAGCGGAAGCGGAACGGGACGGAAAGCGCGGACGCGGAACAGCAGGCGCGGAAGCGGGGAACGGAATGACTAGCACCTCGAAGCAGGCCCGGAAGCCCTTCAGCCCCAGAAGCCGAACCCAGCGGAAGCGAAACCAGCACGGAGGCGCAACAGGCACGGAAGCAAAAGTGTACGGAACGGAGGCGGGCCCAGGACGAAAAACACACAGCCCCGACCGGAACAGCATGGAAGCAGGATGACTCACGGCGCCGCGGCAGGCCGGGAATCGGATGCAAGCCAAGCCGAAGACGACATAGAAGCAGCACGGCTCACGGCGCCGGAGCAGCCAGGAAAGCGGACACAAGCAACGCGAACGGCAAGCCAGGAACGAACGCAAGCCAGGACGAACGCAAGCCAGGAGCGGCACGGGCAAAGCCGACGCAAGCAAAGCAGCAACGCGAGCCAAAAGACCGGACGCAGGCCAACAGGCCGACGCTGACCAAAGAGCGGCGCAGACCAAAGCAAGGCCAAAACGGCCGGCGCGGGGTCAGAGAGGTGGCGGTAGGCAGCTAGTACGGCAGCCGCCGTTCGGGATGTTGCTGGTTGACGGGGCTGGACAGAGCACGGCCACCGCGTGATCGTCTGTGCGTTGTGGACACAAC
>NZ_JBVJIJ010000048.1:0-4084 GCF_055586325.1 Dactylosporangium sp. NPDC051087
ACCCAACCTCAACCCGCCGCCGAACCCCACCCCGCAAGACGACAACGATGGTCTGGCCCTCCGGGCCAGACCATCGTTTAACACCAGTCACCTAGATCAGGTTCCGCATGATGCGCATGGTCCCATGCTTCATATCGATCGGTGGTCACGGTGGCATCGCCGCCACCAGTTCGGGGCCCGAACCGGCCACTACCAGCAAAGACTCGGCATACTTGAAATGCGGCTGGAGTACTGCCCAGTCCCGGTAGCGGCGTCCGTCGAACCGCGGCTACCCGGCGTCGGGCCATTCGAGGCGTCCGTCGGCGCACACCGCGGCACGCCCGTTGAGCGGGGTGCCGTGTTGCAGGGCCGCGCTGAAGTGGGCCACGAGGTGCGCAAGCGACGGCCACTGGAACCGCGGGTCCCTTCCCCCGACGACACCGACGCGGAAGACGGGGTGGTCCGGTGTCGCACCGGAGTGGTCCACCACGATGTGGTCACCGCCGAAGTCGGAGGCGATCGGCACCCAGTACCGGTCCCAGCGCGTCGGGGGCCGCGTTTGCACCGCCTCGTCGCGCTCCTTGCCCAGCTGCGCGGAGTCCAGGAACGCGTAGTCGGTCCATAGCTGGAAGGCGGCGGTCGTGAACGCGCACCCGTCATGCCACCGCAGCAGCGTGGCAAGGTCGGGCTGGATCGGGAACCCGTACCGCTGACCGAGTGCCTCGACGCCGGCGTCGGTCAGACCGGGGCGGAGCGTGGCGTAGGTCGCGGCGGCGTTCGCCCGGAGAAACTCCTCAACGACCTGCAGATCCGCGACCAAGGTCATGATGCGGATCGTACCTGGTGGCGGTGCCGCTCCGGCCGGGTTCGACGGCTACGACCGGCCTGTCCCCACATGGTGGACAGGCCGGCCCGGTCGGCGTGGTTCAGCTCATCGCCACCACCTGGCTGGTGGTGCTGGCCGCATCGGCCACGAGCAGCCTCGTGCCGTCGGATGCGAGGCCGGTGATGCTGCCGAACGGTGGGGCGCCGACGGCGGCTGCCGTGCCGTTCGCTGTCGAGATGCGGATGAGGCCGGTAACGCTGGAGCCGGTCGCGTTCCAGGTGCTGGCGTAGAGGCTGCCACCGATGGTGAGCATTGCTGTGGGCGTGCGCCCCGCCGTCGGCAGCTGCGAGGTCACCGGCTGGGACGTGCCGGTGGTGGGGTCGACCTTGTACAGCGTGCTGCCGCTGACGATCCAGACATTGGTGCCGTCGGCGGCGACCGCTCCGGTCAGGGTGCTGTTGATGATGCTGCTGCTGCCCGAGTTGAGGTCGATTTTCAGCAGGCCTCCTGCGCTGTTGTTGAGGGCGTACATGTACTGCCCGGCGATCGCGACGGTCGCGTAGTTCGAGGCGTAGCTACCGCTCAGCGTCAGTGAGGTGACGGCGCCGGTGCCCGGGTCGATGCGGCGCACGCCGCAGTCGTCGGTCGCGTAAACGAATCGGCCGTCGGTGCCCACCACCCGCAACTTGGCCGCGTAGGTGTAGAACACCGCCGATTCCCCCGTCGGGGCGCTCCGGCACGCACTGACCGAGTTGGTGGAACCGGCGAATGCCCGGACCGCCCCGGTCGCGTTGTCGACCCGCATGATGCGGTTGCCGTCGGCGACGAACGACGCGCCGTTGAGCACCGCGACGCCGTTCGCGCCGGTCAGGGATGCCGCTGCGGTGAGCGGCGGCGAGACCTTGCCGTTGTAGATGTTCGGGCTGTTGGCGGCGGCCGGGTACAGGTATGCCGCACCGCCGGAGACGACCTTCAGGCCGACACCGTCTGTGACGAACAGGTTGTCCCGGTCGGTCGCGATACCCGTGATGTTGACCATGCCGGACGACGCGATCAGCGTGCCGCTGCCATCCTGCTTGGCGATTCGGACCAGGGTCGGATAGGTGTCGCCCGGCGTCCACAGGTTGGCGTACAGGTACCTGCCGACCGACAGCATCGCGGTCGGGGTCCGTCCGCCGGTCGGTGCCTGCGAGGAGGCGGGCCTGGTAGCTGCCGGTTACGGGATCGACCTTGTAGAGGCTGCTGCCGCTGCTGACCCACACGCTGGTGTCGTCCGCCGCGACGGCGCCGGTGAGGTTGCTGTTGATGACCGTGCTGGTGCCAGAGTTGAGGTCGGTTTTGGTCAACCCGCCGACGCTGTTGTTGAGGGTGTACAGGTAGCGACCGGCGATCGCCGCGATCGCCGACTTCGATGCGTAGTTGCCGCTCAACGTCAGTGTAGTGACGGCGCCGGTGGTCGGGTCTATGCGGCGCACCCCGCAGTCGTCGGTCGCGTAGACGTAGCGCCCGTCGGCGCCGATCACCCGCAGCTGGGCAGAGTAGGTGTAGAACTGGGCCTGCGTGCCGGCTGCGGCGCTCCGGCAGGCGCTGACCGAGGCAGTGTTGCCGGCGACGAACGACACCGTGCCGGTCGACTTCTGCATCCGCATGATCCGGTTGCCGTCCGCGGTGTACACGAAGTCACCGATGACGGCGGCGCCGTTGGTGCCGGTCATCGGCGTGCTGAGTGGCACCGGGTTCACCACCCCGTTGTCCATCTCGGGCGTCGGCGCGGCCGCGGGGTACTGGTACGGTTCGGCTGACGCGACGGACTTTACCGTCGTGCCGCTGCCGGCGTTGTCGGTCACGTACAGCTGGCGTTCGTCGGAGGCGATGCCGGTGATGTTCGTGAAGCCGGCCGCGGCGATGATGTTGCCGGCACCGTTCGTCTTGGACAGGCGGGTCAGCGTCGGGTACACGTCACCTGGGCTCCACAGGGTCGCGTAGAGGTACGGGCCGACCGACAGCAACGCCGTCGGTGTGTGGCCGCCGGTAGCGGCCGAGGTCGTCACGCTCGTCTTGACGCCGGTGACCGGGTCGACCCGGTACAGGGTGCTGCCGTCGATCACCCAGACGTTCGCGCCGTCGCTGGCCACCGCGCCGGTGAGGTTGGCGTTGATGACGGTGCTGGTGGCGGCGGCAAGGTCGATCTTCTGGAGGCCACCGGCGCTGTTGTTCAGCGCGTACATGTACTGGCCGGCGATAGCAACGGTCGCGTACCGCGACGCGTAGCTGCCGCCGGACGTCAGGGTCGTGACGGCACCCGTGACCGGGTCAATACGGCGCACCCCGCAGTCGTCGGTGGCGTAGACGAACCGGCCGTCGGTACCCACGACTCGGAGCTTGGCTGAGTACGTGTAGAACGAGAAGGTGGTCGTGTCGCCGACGGCGGTGCTCCGGCAGGCGCTCACGGAATTGGCGGACCCGGTGAAGGCCTTGACCGCGCGGGTGGCGTTGTCGATGCGCATGATGCGGTTGCCGTCGGCCAGGAAGGTGGCCCCGTTCAGGACTGCCACGCCGTTGCCGGACGTCAGCGGGCCGGGGTCGGCGACCGTCTGCACGAACCCGTCGTCGATGAGCGGATACGTGGCAGGTGCCCGGAACGAGAACGTCGTGCCGCCGGTCACCGACCAGACCCGTCCGCCGCTCGCTGCGGCATCCGCCACGAACAACGTGCCGCCGTCGGAGGCGATCCCGGTGATGTCGGTCAGGTTCTGCTCGGTGACCAGGTTGCCGGTGCCGTCGGCCTTGGAAATCCGGGTCAGGACAGGGAAGACCTCGCCCGCGCTCCACTGGCCTGCGTACAGGTACGCGCCCACCGACAGCAGCGCGTTCGGCGTGTGTCCCGCGGCGGCGGCGTTGGAGGTGACCGGCTGAGCCCCATCCGTGACGGGATCGACCTTGTACAGGGTGCTACCGGTGATGACCCAGACGTTGCTGTCATCGGCGGCGACGGCACCGGTCAGGTTGGGGTTGATGACAGTGCTGGCGCCGGTGGTGAGGTCGACTTTGAGCAGGCCGCCGACGCTGTTGTTGAGGGCGTAGAGGTACTGCCCGGCGATGGCGACGGTCGCGTACCGCGACGCGTAACTGCCGCTGGATGTCAGGGTGCTGAAGATGCTACTTGCGATAACCTGCAGTACCACCGCGGGGGGGGGTGTTGCCGCCGCGGGGGGAACAGCCCCCAACGGAACGGCCATGGGTGGGGGCTACTTTTTTGTACAAGTCTCTTTGTTGCGT
>NZ_JBVJIJ010000048.1:4094-68229 GCF_055586325.1 Dactylosporangium sp. NPDC051087
GAAGAGGCGTTTTTGGACACCCCCGCCACTCCCCCACGATTTTCCCCTCCCCACCTGCTTGGGAACACCCCCACAAGTCGGCCGGCACCGGGGTCCCGCCCGCTTTCGTGCACAGTCTCGTGCGTCATGCAGCGCTGGTGAAGGTCTCCAGCGGGGTGGTGCGGTCCACGCCCTCGTAGCCGATGATGCCGGGAACGGACCTGAGCCCGGTCTCGTCCATGCCGTTGAAGACGTTCAGCCCCGTATCGCCCGTCTCGATCCACAGCCCGCTCACCAGGTAGCCGGCCAGCGCGTGCATCGGCGGCGCTTTGGTGAAGTCCATGGCCTCACCACTGAAGTACGGGTTCTCCAGCACCGAGAACCCGGTCACTGTCCGTCCGACGACGGCGGCGACCGGCTCGGGCCACGACGCCCGCCATGCATGCGGTCGCCCAACGACCTGGGGTACGACCGAGAAGTCGATCGTGCCCCAGGTGACGGACAGCGAGTCCCATTTGTCCCAGGCCAGCTCCAGCTGCGACCCGTCGTCGAAGCCCAGCACGAGCGGCATTCCGCCGAACCAGAGCCTTCGGTCAGGATCCCAGCCGGTCCGGCCGGCGGTGATCCGCCGGCCGACCAGCCCGAGCAACCGGTCCCGCTGGCGCCCCAACTGCGTGGCCGCGGCCACGAAGTCGGAGCGCCAACCGGACATCGCCGTGTCCCACAATCTGCGCCGACTCCTTAATACTGCGAGTTGTACCAGTACCCGTACGTGGTCCCATCCGGTGCGACCCACCCACCTTCCCCTGTGGTCTTGTTGACGACCTTCCAACCGGCGGGCTCAGGCTTGCCGGTGACCGGATTGTGGTACGACGTCGACGTTACGTTGTTCCCGCGAAAGTTTTTCTGCGGGTTCTTGGCCAGCCATGCCGCCGCGTCCTGCGCGTACTGCTCCCGGGAGATCCCCATCGGCTTCGCATGCTTCTCCCAGTGCATTTCGAACTGTTCGTCGATCGAGCTCTTGTTGCCTTTGCTCCAGAATTGCCTGTATTCAATCGGGCAGGCGTTGTGCGCCAGCACCGGCGTGTCGCCGGCGAGCACGTAGAACGTGTGGATGCTGGCGACGGTGAGGTTGTAGACCTGCTCCTGCTGCTGCCAGACGCGGGTCCGCACCACCTCGACCAGGCGTCCGCCGGGAGTTAGGAGGACGTCGCCACCGACGAGGTCGACGGCGTCGACCCAGCGGTCCCGATGCGCGACCCAGAACGGGTGCCCGTCGGTCGCGACGACCACGCCCTCGGCGCTGCCCGCCGCGCCGTCGGTGTCGACGACGATCTCGACCAGGGTCTTCAGACCAGTGCCGATGATCACGGCGCGCACGGGCTCCGGCGCGGTGCTTCCGGTCTCGGGCTCCGTCGCCAGCACGAGGTCGTCGACGCTGACCTCGTCGATCGCCTTCGTCGAACCGTCTGCCATCAGGACCAGGGTGTCCGGGGTGAACGAGTTCCGGCAGAGCCCGTCGGCGCCAACCCCCGCCCCACCCATCTTGCCGAGCGCCTTCATCTGCGCGGCGTCCGCCAGGGAGCCTGTCGTCATCTGACCGCCGCTGCTGGTCAGCGCCTGCTTGCGGGTGGGCTCGAGCCGCTGGATCGAGATCAGCAGCACCGGGTCCATCTCGCCGTAGAAGCCGCTGGACGCCGCCTGCGTGATGACGAACCCGACGGCGTCGTTGCCCTCGTACGGGACGGCGAGCGCGTTCTTGTCGCTGCCGAGGTACCCCTCTGCGCCGTTGGCCCACCATTCGATGGGCATGCCGTTCGGCGCGTTGACGAAGTCGGTCATGTCGACGCCGTTGAGATAGCTCCGGCCGTTGTACTGGACCGTGACGGTGCCGTGCTTGTAGATCTTGATGACCGAGCCGTTGCCGCTTTGTTTCCCGCCGACGCAGGAGGCGCTCTGCGTGTGGCACCGGGTGACCCCGTCAGGGCGGCAGGTGACCTTGACGCAGACGGTGTTCGGCTCCGGGATCCACTCCTCACCGCCGTCCATGTCGCGCATGAGACCGGTGCGGTCGCTGAAGGTGATCGGGTTGCTGCCGGCGTACGTGTAGCCGTTGAGGGTCTGCGAGTCGGTGAAGTCCAGGATCGGGTCGATGGAGGCGAACCGGCCGATGGCAGGGTCGTACTGCCGCGCCCCGATGGTCGTCAGTCCGGTGGCGGTACTGACCGGCTGGCCGAGGAAGCCCCGGTTGTCCAACCACGGCCCGGTGACGCCCCCGCGGGGCGCTCCGTACGGGGTGCTCTGCCGCCACGTGGGGTTCTGGGCGGTGCTGTCGAGGTACAAGCTGGGCGTGCCGTGCCCGTCGGTGAGCTGGAAGGTGATCGCGTTCGCCGCGGTGCCGGTGCGGACGCAGGTCGCCCCGCCGGGCAGCGGGTAGTAGCGGGTGCCGGTGACGACGCCCGTCGCGGTGTTGAGCACGTGCTGCTGACCGGGCAGAGACAGCGTGGTGGTGCCCGGGTCCTTCTGCAGCAGCAGCTGACCGTCGGCATCGTAGATGAAGGTGCTGGGGCCGGCGGTGCTGCCGGTGACGCTGGTCAGCTTTCCGGAGTTGTTCCAGAAGAGGGCCTGGTTGCCCTCGCCCGCGTTGCGGCTGGTGGTGTTGCCGGCCTGGTCGTAGCCGTAGCTCGTCGTGCCCGCGCCCGGGCCGGTCGTGGTGGTACCGGTCAGCGTGTGCGGCTGCCCGGCGCCGTTGCCGTTGTAGGTGTAGTTGGTGCTGGTGTCGGTGCCGCCGGTCGTGCTGTGCTGCACCTGCGTCGAGCGCTGGCCGAGATTGTCGAAGGTCCAGGTCGTCCAGTACGCGCTGGCGGTGCCGAGACTGTCACCGACCATGGCGTGGTTGCCGGCCGTCGGGGTGACGGCGCAGGCGTCGGTGGCGGTCCACGCCGCGCTCAGCCGGCGCAGCCCGTCGTAGGAGAAGCACTGCGTCTCGGTCGGCGTCCCGGCACCGAGGCGGGTGCTGGTCTGCCTGGTGAT
The DNA here is from genome assembly GCF_055586325.1 of Dactylosporangium sp. NPDC051087. Taxonomy (NCBI): domain Bacteria; kingdom Bacillati; phylum Actinomycetota; class Actinomycetes; order Micromonosporales; family Micromonosporaceae; genus Dactylosporangium; species Dactylosporangium sp. NPDC051087. Next base: position 7,107 of record NZ_JBVJIJ010000048.1, read on the forward strand.
GTTGCCGGCCAGGTCGTACTGGTAGTTCTGCTTGTCGACGTTGGTGGGCGTGCTGACCGCCCGGGTGACGATCTGGTCCGTGACGAGCCCCGTGTGCTGGTCGTACACGGTGGTCATCGCGGCGATGTTGGGCTGCGCGCCGATGATCTGGTAGTCGGACCTGCCCTGCTCGTCGTACGACACGCCCTCGGCGTAGCCGGTCAGGCCGCCGATCGACGACGGCAGGTCGAACACGCCGGAGTAGCCGAAATTGACCGTCTCGGCGGGCAGGCCACCCTTGAGAGGATAGATGTTCTTGAGCAGCAGCCCGGTGTTGGACGAGTACTGGTGCAGGAACGTGTACGACCCGCCGAGGTTGCCTTCGGGGATGCCGGGGATGGTGTAGGTCTCACCGGTCGAGGAGCCGTAGGCGGTGAAGCCCTTGGCCTGCATCACGTACGCCGACCCGCCGCGGTAGGCGGTCTTGGTGGTGAGGTGGCCGATCGGGCGGGGCATGCCGGGCACCATGTTGTCGGAGTTGTCGTACACCCAGGAGTCGGTGCGGTTGGCATTGGACTGGGCGGCGACGGTCGCGTTGTACTGGTCGGTCTTGCGGTTCATCGCGTCGTACTTGTACGACACGACCATCGACCTGGCGTCGGTGCTCTGGGTGACGTTGCCGTTGCCGTCGTACACCTTGTGGCTGGTGCCGGCGTCCGGGTCGGCCTGGTCGACGACCTGGCCGAGCAGGTTGTACGTGCTGACCCACTGGGCGCCGGCCGCGTCGGTGAACGTGGACCGGTTGTGGTTGCCGTCGTAGCCCCAGGTCGTGGTCACCTTCGTGCCACCGGTGACGCTGAAGACGCCGGTGAACGTGTTCGAAGGCACGTTCAGCGTCGGCGGTGCCGAGTACTGGCTGATCTCGACCTCACGGCCGAACGCGTCCAGCAGGACGCTCGTCGTCGTGCCACCGGCCGGTGGGATGACCGTGGTCCGGTTGCCGTTGTAGACGGTGGTGGTGGTGGAGACGGCGACACCGTTCTTGCTGCGCACCTCCCGCGCCTCGCGGCCGAGTCCGTCGTAGACGTAGGTCGTCTGGAGCGGGACCTGCGCGGTGAGGGCGGCCGCGGACACCGGCGTCGTGTTCGGCAGCGTCGCGCTGTCCCACCACGAGGTGTTGACCGAGGTGGTCCAGCCGCGGCTGTCGTAGAACGAGTCGGTGACGAGCCGGCCGCTCTTCGCCGACGTCGCCTGCGTCTGCCGCGGGCGCAGCAGCGAGTCGTAGATGAGCGTCGAGGTGCTGTAGCCGAGGGAGTCGTTGAGCGTCTTCGTGGTGACCGCGGTCTGTCCCGTGTTGGACAGGTCGTAGGTGTACAGCAGGTCCGCCGGCGCGCTGGTGGGACGTGACGCCCTCCAGACGCTGGTGCCGCGGCCGAGCGCGTCGAACTGGTAGGTCTCCGTGACGTTGTTCGCGTCGACCGAGCTGACGATCAGGCCGCGGCGCGGGCTGACGGTCGTCGTCTTGGCGTGCAGGAGCGCGTCGGTGACGGTGAGCGCCGTATTGAGTCCGACGCTGTTCATCGTGTACGTGGTGCTGGTGGCGCCGCCGTTGGCGTCGTAGACGGTCTTGGCCCGGCCGTAGCTGTCGTACTTGGCCCGGCTCAGCGTCTGCAACGTGTACGCGCCGGCGGTGTAGCCGCTGGCCTTGCGGGTCATGGTCGGGTTCGCCAGGGTCGGCGCGGCCGTCTGCGGGAATGTGGTGTCAAACGACTCGTCGTCGTAGAACGTCCGCATGAGCGCGATGACCTGTGCCGGCCGGGACACCGACGCGGGCGCGGTGAGGGTGTTGAACGACGCCGGGGTGGCGGAGTTCGCACCGGCTGTGAAGCCGCCGCACGCCTTCGACACGGTCTCGGTCTCGGCGACCAGGCCGACGAGGTTCTTCGCCGCGTTCACCGGCGCGTAGGTGGTGCTCTCACACTGGTCGTAGGCGGCGACGACCGGCGACGTGTGCGTGTACACGCGTTGCAGCAGGCCGAACGTCGGCGAGGTGACGCTCGCGTCGTACGAACTGTCGGCCTGCAGGTACTGCCAGGTCGTGGGCGCGGACCCGGTGATCGCCTGCCGGGTGTAGGTCTTCGCGACACCGGTCCGGCGGGCGTTCAGCGGCGACAGGCCGGTGCGGGTGCGGGTCGCGGTGGCGTCCGACACCCAGAAGGAGGTGATCGTCGAGTTGTCGACGGGTCCGTCCTTGCCGAGGTACCGGGTGGTCTCCATGGCGCTGCCGGCGAGCTCGTCGACGTCCTCGTGCACGCCGTTGAGCGAGTCGGTCAGGTTCACCACGGTGGTGTTGTTGTTCTTGGACATGCCGCGGTAGTAGATGGTGCGGGACTGGGTCTGCGGGTCGTTGGCGCCGTCGCCGGTCAGGGTCTGGACGTCGCCGTAGCCGCGGAACTGGCCGTAGGTGCGGTACTTGGCCTTCACGACCTCGTTGTCGTCGTAGTGCCACGCCGCGCCGCCCGTGTACACGTAGCTGGTCGACATCGCGGGGGCGCCGCCGGTGCGGTCGGTCTGGGTCACCTTCGTCACGACGTACTTGTTGAACCAGTCCTTGATCGGCTGGCTGTAGCCGTCCGGGGTCCATCGCACCGGATAGCACGACGACGTGTTCGCCGCCGGATCGATCGTCACCGGCGTCGCACACGGGTTCACCAGCGCGTACGTCGGAGTGATCACCGAGCCCGTCTCGGTCGTGATCGACCCGATCCGGTGGCGGTAGTACGCCGGCAGGTTTGCCGTGTCGGTGCGGTTCGCCAGGGAGATCGTGCCGAACGTGACCGGCGGCATCGTGATCGCGGCCGTCGACCCACCGGTGAGGTCGGCGCCGGTCTTCACCAGCTGCGACAGCCACAGTGTCGGCGCGAGGCCACTGCCTGCCGGCGGCATCGTGTGCGTGAACGCGTACGTGTCGATCGGCACGTGCTGCGAGGTAGCGGTGTCGTACTGCTTCGTCGTGATCGACGCCAGCCGCACCGTGGAGAAGAAGCCCGGGCTCTGGCTGGTGCACGTCGCGGTCGAGGAGCAGATCAGGTCGTACGGCACGTCCGGCCAGTTCGCCTTGGTGCTGGAGTTCAGCGGCGTGCACGTGCCGGAGACACACCGGTCGCCGGGCGTGAAGACCACCTTGTTCGCGACCGTGCCGTAGGCGTTGCCGTCGGTGAAGCCGTAGTCGACGTGATCGAGGCGGCTGGCCCGGATGTAGGACCGCTTCGTCGCGCCCAGGTAGGACGCGTAGTAGTTGGTGTCCTGCGCGTAGTAGTAGGACATCGCCGAACCGTGCACGTCGGTGACGTAGTCCAGGTTCCACCGGTACGCCATCGTGCACACCGACAACGAGAACGTCGCGTTGTAACAAGGCTCCCCCGCGTGCGCGGCGTACACCGGGGACGAGTCGACCGAGTTGGTGGTCGGCATGCCGGAGACCCAGCCGGGCAGCAGGTTGCGGCCGAAATGGAACACGGTGCCGTCGCGCTGCGTCACGGTCCAGAAGTCGGTGTTGTACGTCCCCGACAGGTTCCCGGTGTTGACGAGGTGCGTGACGACCGCGCCGTTGTCGTTCTGCGGCTTCCACACCGACTTCGTCGCGTCCCAGACGAGGGCGCTGCTGGAGCCGTTGAGCGACAGCGTCAGCACCGGGCCCGCGTAGCACTGGTCGACGGTCGCCACCGGCGCCGGCGAGCCGCCCGGACTGTCGGAGCAGGAGACGAACGTCTGCTCGATGAAGGACTCCGGCACCGACCAGCCGTCACCGAGCCAGGACGCCTGCGCCTGCGTGGTGGAGGTGCGGCCGTCCACGCCGCTGGAGCTGTAGGACAGCTCGACGTTCGGCGACAGCGACCCCGGCGACGGGGGCGTCCCGATCGGGTACGAGTACGTGAACGCACCCGTGCTCGACCCGCCCGCCCACGAACCCGACGGCGTCAGCGACGTCGTCGCGTACGAACCGGTCGACGCGCCGCCGTCAGCGGCCGCGACGCTCGTGACGGCGAGGACCGTCGGCGCGCCGGACTGCAGCTGCACCGGCGCGGACACGTCGAGGTCCCTGACGTTGTTCGACGACTGCAGCGGCGTCTGCACCCGGCACTCCGCCAGCTGCGGGGTGCTGGTCGCGCACCCGGGCAGGCCGACGAGGCGCAGCCGTGAGCCGTAGTTGCCGCCATACGCCTGCGCGAAAGCGTCGTAGTCGAGGCCGATGCGGGCCTCGCCCTCGCCGCGGACGCTGAGCAGGACACCGCTGACGCCGGCGTCGAGGGCCCGCTGGTGGTCCAGGACCTGCACGTCGACCTTCGACGGGCTCTTCCCGGTGGACACGGCCTGCGCCCACACCGGCGTCCCGGCGGCGGTGGCCCGGTCCGGTGACACCGTGACCGACGCGGAGGCAGCCTTCGGCCACGTCGTCGCCGTCGGCCGGTACAGCTCGTCGACCTTCGTCCGGTCCGTCGCCAGCGGCGGGATCTCGAACACGCCGGTCACCGACGGGCCGGCCGCCGGGCGTGGCGGCTCGGGGCTGCGCGCCCCGATCCCGGCGACGGCGAAGACCACCGTCGCCGAGGCCCCCACCGTCACCGCGGCGGCGAGGGCCGCCACATACGGTCTTGTCTGCATTTTCCGCAGCATGGTGCGCGGACCGTCCATTGCGCTCTCCCTGAGCTCGGTCGTCCGGGTGATCGGTGCGCGGGCCGGGGTGGCCAGCCCGCGCACCGGGGTTTGGGTCAGCGGCACTGAGCGAAGACGCCGCCAGGGGATGGTGGGGCGCAGCCGTCGACCGGGGACCGTCAACGGTCGCCCGGTGGTGTCGGCTGTCGAAATCCGTGCGCGCGTTCTCGGCTCACGCCCCGCAGGGCGCGTGCGGCTTCGGCTCACGCCTGCCGGGGCGCGTGCGGCAGCCTCAACGGCCTCGATCCAGGCGTCGAGGGCATCGTGGGGGTGCCGGATTCGCCGATCGTGGTCGGCGGGCAGGCCGGCGCAGGGCGCGCGGCAGCTGCGGAACATTGGACATGGTGAAGCCTTCCCTCAACATCAGCCGATGGCGTCCATGAGGGTTGCGGGCATCGCTGCCCGCCCCCGTGCCGAGCACTCTCGCATGCCGCGAAACACATCGCGGATCACGAATTCGTAACATGTAAATCGCTGAATATCTCGAATCGCCTGTAACAGCACACATGCCGCTGGTGGCGAACGCCACGCCCAGCGGGACAGTCAGCAAACTTTACGAATAAAAAGGGCAAACTCTCCAGCGAGAAGCTGCTCGCGGAGGATGTCGCCGTGGCCGCAGTGCTGGGCGAGCTCGCGCAGCACGTACAGGAGCACCCAGCGCAGCGGCTCCAGCTGCCTCGTCACCCACCGGCGGATCTGTAACCGGCGCCTGAAAACGGCCTGCCACCGGTGGGCCTTCAGCGCCCTGTCCTGCTCGCCCGGCGCCCGGTTGCTCTACGATCGGCGCCGCGCCGCAGGCGACACCTAAGCCGGCGCGCTACGCCGCGTCGCCAGCTGCTTCCTCAGCGGCCTGCACCACTGCCTCGCCGCCGGCGAAACGTACGCCGAGCAGTGCGCGTTCCCAGAGCGCGACCCGGCCGCAGGCGGACGCCGATAGCAGGCCAGCGCGGGGTGGTTGGCGGCGGCCGGAAACATCTGAGTGCAACCCGATGCCCGGCCGCTCCCAGCCACCCGATGCACAAGCGGCACACCGCATCACCCGTCAGACGAACCCGCGACGCGGATGGCGGTCGGTCGGCGACTCGAACGCCAGGCTGGCCGGGACGCGCGACTGACTGATAGTCGGCACGCCTCACCGCCGACGCCACCAAAGGGTGAGAAACTCGCCGCTATGAAGGGCACCCGCGGCACCGCCATGACGATGCACCGCCTGCCGAAACGGCCCGCTCCGCAGACGCATCCACTGCTGCGCCCCGTCTGCTACTCCGTCAACGGCGAACCCTGCCGGGTCGTCATCAACCCGGGCGCCACCGGCACGATGCGACGCGGGAAGATCCTGGCCCGCGTGCACCCGCAGCGTCTCATCCCGCTCGACCGACGCCATTCCGCGATGGACGCCCCAACAGCGCTCGACGCCCGCCGACCGCCCAAACCTGTGTCGCGAAAAGCAATGGGCATCGCCAAGGGCAAGTTGCGCCGCGGTGAACCCATCGCGTTACCGCCCATCCCCAGGCAGGACAGCGGCCAGTATCGGGGCGACCCAGGCGAACAGGCCCAGCGTCCGGCGCGGAGAAGCCCCAACGGGCGCCCGTGATTCGCGCCAAGCAGGCCGGGAAGTGGCCGTCATGCCGGGACGTCGCCGAGCAGCAGCACCACCGGCTGGTCGTCGACCCGGTACGCGACGTCGCCCCGGCGCGGCACGCTCCCGCGGGCGGCGACGCCGGTGAGGGTCCCGGCGAGCCGGCCCGCGAACGGTTCGGCGCCGCCGTACCCGATCCGGCCGGCGAGCCGGACGGCGTCGACGAGCGTGGCCCAGGTGACCGGCGCGGTCCTCGGCGGCGGCGAGGACGGCACCGTGTCGCCGCGGCCGCGCCCGCCGTAGCCGAGCGTGGCCAGCACGGCCACCCCGACGGCGACCGCGGCGGCGGCGACCCCGGCGACGAAGCGCCGGCTCATTTGCCCGGCGCCGGACTGGCGGCGGCGTCGCAGACCCGGGCGGCGTCCTCGAAGCGCTGCATCGCGGCGGGGTCGTCGGCCGGGATGCCCGCCAGCTGCTGGAACCCGTCCGCGCCCGGGTCGGGGTAGTCGAGGCCCTGCCCGCGCATGCACTGGGCGTAGCGCACCTGCTGATCGAGCTCCTCCGCGGTGGGCTTGCGCAGCTCACCGCCGTTGGGCAGGAACCTGCGGCAGGCGTCGAACGCCTAGCCGTCGGCGTTGAGGTCGATGGCGGCGGGACCCGGGGTCCCGCCGCCCGCGCCGGTGACGATCCGCCCGTCCTGGGGGTCGGGCATGTCCACGCCGTGCTCGCGCATGCACTGCGCGAACTTGAGGGCCTGTTCCTGGTCAGTACCGGCGGACGAACCGCCACGGGACCGGCCGGCGCACGCGGTCGCGCCGGCGAGCAGGACGACGCACACCAGCACCATCTTGAGTTTCAACATGTGGCGATCGTGGCGACCGGACCGTGTCGGCACGGTGTCCCGCGACGACACACGGACGCCACCTACCGCCGGTGCCTACACCGTCACCCCGGACCGGGACCAGCACAGCGGCGTGGAGCATTTCCGGTTGACCACGTTCCAGCGCAGGCTGCCGGCCGCCCCGCTGATCGTCGACCTGCTCGACACGGCGACCGGTGCGCTGCTGTACGACACGTCGGTGCCGGTGGGTGTCGTACCGTGGACGCCGGCCACACCTACACGATCCGGCTGTAGTCCGGCACCGGCTGCTACGGCTGAAACCGCCGGCAACGTGGTCAGGAGCCGGGCGGCAGGGCCCGGGCGGTGCCGACGAGGTGTGCGGGCACCGGGTCCTGCGCGGTGACGAGACGGAGCACGGCCTGGTGCCCCGCCTCCACGGGCAGGATCCGCGCGGCGTTGCCGGCCACCTTGCCGTCCTGCGTCTGCGCCACGGTCGCGGTGTACGTCTGGGCGGCGGCGTCCTCCAGCGACTCGAGCACCGTGGCGAGCTCGGTGACCGTGGACGCCCGGCCGATGTCCTTGAGCGTCTGCTTGGCGATCGGCAACGCCGCGGCGGGTGTACCGGTCCACGCCGAGACATGGTCGCGGTGATGGTCGCGGAACGTCTGCAGGAGCGCGGTCACGGCGGGCGGCACCGCACCGACCTTCCCGTCCGAGGCCCGCCGCAGCGCGGCGTCGTAGGCGTCGACGAGGAGCCGTTCGAGGGCGGCGCCGTGGGCGGTGACCCGGCCCGGGTCCGCGTACGGCGAGACCGTGGGAGCCGGCGCTCCGGCATCGTCCGACGCGCAGCCTGCCATCGCCGCCGCGCCGAGCCCGGCGACGCCGAGCAGGAGCCCGCGGCGGGTGGCCGTCACAGCGCCCCCTCGTCGGCGGGAGAGGCGCGGTCGACGGCAGAGAGCGCCCGCGGGACGCCCGCCGTGAGCGCCGATGACGGCAGTTTCGCCGCGTCGGTACCGAGGGACAGGCCCGCCGTTGTCAGGTGCTGCAGGACCAGGAGGGTGGACAGCTGCTGGGCGCCCGCGCCGGCGGCTCCCGCGAACAGCTGCCGCAGCTGCGGCGTGGGGACGATGACGACGTTCTTCACGTACGTCTGGACGGTCACGTCCTGCACGGTCGCCGCCAGCTTCACCGCCTCCAGGACCGTCGTGAGCTTGGCCAGGGTTGACTGGACGACGCCGGCGTACTTCGGGTTCGGCCCGTCCTGCGCCTTCCCGCCCGCCTGCACGGCCGCGTCGTTGAACGCCCGGCTGCGCTCGGTGTGCATGGCCGCGGCCTTGGTGAACAGGTCGACGACAGCGGCGTCCGCGTCGAGCTTGCGGGCGGCGTCGTACACCGTCGTCGCGAGGTTCTCCAGCGAGGCCGCCGTCTGCAGCAACTTGACCACAGCGCCGGCGGGACCGGTGGACGGCGCCATCTCCACATTTCCTTCTTACCGGACCTGCCACCATCCCGGGCCATATCATCTGAAACCGTGACGGTTCCCGTGATCCTCTCGGAGCTCGACCAGTGGCTCGCCGTGAACGCACCGCGGACGCTGTCCCTGCTGAACCCGCCCGCGAGCCAGGAACAGCTGCGGGAGCTGGAGTCGCGGCTCGGGTTCGCGTTGCTGCCCGAGGTCGCGAGCACCCTGCTGTGGCACAACGGGACACCGGAGGAGATGGGCGGGTTCCAGCCGGCGCCGACCTTCTGGCTCACCAGCGCGGCCGGCGTGGCGAGGGACGCCAGCAAGCTGCGGGCCACCGCGGACGGGACCGACGAGGAGGCCTGGGACGAGGCCTGGGACGAGCACTGGGTGCCGATCGGTGCCGACCGCTGCGGTGGCTACCTGGTCGTCGACCACAACCCGGACGTGGACACCGGTCGAACCTTTCTGTGGGAGCCCGAGAACGGTGAGGGTGCAATGGGGTCGTGGACGGGTCTTGAGGAGTTCTACAGCGAGCTCCGGTCCGCGCTCTTCAGCGGAGCCCCGTGGCTGGACAACAGTCGCCAGATCGTCGACGGCGGGGTGGAGTGGGAGTGACCCTCGCGTCAGGCAACCCGGCTGCGATCACGACTGCTCAGTGGACAACCGGCTTGTCAACCTTTCAGCCGATTCAGGACCGCCACTGATCCGTAATAGCGGACATAGCTGCTAATAAGCTTGGAAAAACCCCCTGGTGTGATTTTTCCGCTCTTGCTGGGGTGTGCCGACCTCCCCCTATGCTGCAGCGCTGCCATCAGGCCCACCTCGCCGTGCGGGTCACCGATGGCGGCGCACCGTTGTCCGGGCGACCACCCCAACGGTGCCGTTGACACACGACGGTGGGGTATTCATGCAGCAGACCGGCCGAAGGGCGCTGAACGCGTTCCTCGTCCTGGCGCTCACGTTCGGCGCCGTCGCGATCGCGATCGCGCCGCAGGTGACCGCGTCGGCGGCGGACGTCGGGTCCGACGACTTCACGTCAGGTCCGGCCAGGCTGCCGGGCGAGAGCGCCGAGGCGTACCTGCAGCGGCTCAACGCGCCGAAGGCCTCGCTGGCGGAGGAGATCGCCCAGGCTCGGGAGGACGCGCAACTTCCCGGTGCGATCATCGGCGACCCGCCCCGCACCGACGACGACGGTGGCGCGCAGTTCGTGACAGCGGCGCTGGACGATGACGAGGCTGACATCAGGTACTGCCAGAAGACCCATGAGTTCTACAAGGCGACCAGCAGGCCCGATCCGTGGTACTTCGGCAACCGGGCCTGGGCCTGCCAGGTCGAGGACTCCGTCGACTACCTCCACAAGGATTGCGACGGCGCGTCGTGCGCTGTCGTGGGGCGCACGACGTTCCGCCTGACGACGGTCGGCCGTACCGGCAACAAGGGTCGCACCATCGACTGGGTGACGCGCATCGACCAGCTCAAGCTGGAGTTCGGCAATCCCGCCCTCTGGCTCACCGCCCCGCTGCAGCTCTCGGTCACCTGCCAGGCGCAGACGTCAGACGGCGGTGAGTGCGTGCCGGGCGAGGCCGAGACGAAGACGCTCGCCGGGTGGGAGCTCGCCGGCACCCACAAGCAGAAGATGACGGGTCTGACCACCGGCCCCACCGGCTGGGAGCGGACCTCGTTCTCCAAGCACAAGACAGCCAACCTGCGCATCGATCCGAAGGTGTCGACGTTCAAGTTCCAGGTGGCCGCCCTCAACAGGATCAACCCGGCTCCGGGCAGCAGCGGGCTCCACCTCGGACAGCACACCACCGGGCGGTGCGACACGGCGCAGTACCTCGGCAAGGGCGGCCCGGGCGGGTGCGTCTTCGACGAGGTGAACGGCATCCTGGAGTACGAGTACGCCGGCCCTGCGCAGGAGTCGGTCTACTTCTTCTACCAGGCCTACCGGTACCTCGACCGGGTGAAGAAGAACCCGCCGGCCGGCGTCTACATCCCCGGCAGCTTCGACAAGCGCCCGCTCAGCTTCATGACCCGCAACGTCTATGAGCAGAAGACGCGGTCCAAGGTCCCGAGGGAGTGCACCCGGCAGAACGGGGGCAAGAACTACACCATCGGCGCCGACGGCGTCACCGAGTACGAGTGCGACGAGATCCCGTTCAACTCCACCTATGAGGCGGCGCCGTTCGTCGACGACATGAACCCCGGCACGAAGGCGACGTGGGCGGCGAAGATCGTCAAGGAGAGGGACAACAACGCAACGGGGCACGCCCTTGGGGAGTTCTACAAGAAGCATCGGATCCTCAGCAAGGACAAGTTCGTCGTCAAGATCAATAACGCGCCGGATACGTGTGCGGAGTGCGAGAACATGCCCCCGATGGGTGGCGGCGACCTTGACCCGCTGATCCCGCTGCCCCTCGAAGACCCTGACACCGACGAGTCCTTCACCGGCGACGAGCCGGCACCCGTCGACGAGCTGCCGGCGCCGAACGTCAGTGTCTGGGGTGACCCGCACCTGGCGACCGTCGACGGGCTGCAGTACGACCTGCAGTCGGTGGGCGAGTTCGACTTCGCGGAGTCCGAGAAGTACGGCATGAAGATCCAGACCCGGTTCGCCTCGGTGGACAGCGCCGGGGCCTGGTCGGGTCTCGCGGCGGCTGCGGTGCAGGCGGGCGAGCACCGGGTGGAGTTCACCCAGGGCGGTTCGGTCCGGATCGACGGCAAGGACTTCGACCTGCCGGCGGAGCACTTCGTGGACCTCGGTGACGGCGCGACCGTCCGGCGTACCGGCGGCAAGCTCGCCGTTGCCTGGGGGGATCTGCAGGACAGTCCGGTCATGGTGTGGCTGCCCGGCAGCCGTGCGGCCGGTATCGGGCTGCACGTCCCGGCCGACGCCGGCCTGCGTGGGCTGCTCGGCAACGGAGACAAGAACCCGAAGAACGACCTGAAACTGCGCGACGGCACCCAGCTGGCCGCCGACACGTCGCCCGCGGTGCTGCACGGCGTCTATGCCGACTCGTGGCGGATCGCCCAGGCGTCGTCGCTGTTCACCTACGAGAACGGCAAGAGCACCGCGAGCTACACCGACAAGTCGTACCCGAACAACGTGGTGACGATCAATACGCTGACGGCGTCCGAGGTGGCGGCGGGAACCGAGGTGTGCACGGCGCACGGCGTGGCGGCCGGGCCGCAGTTCGAGGCGTGCGTGGTCGACGTCGTGCTGACGTCCAACGCCGAGTTCGCCGCGATGGCCGCGCAGCGCAAGGAGATCGCCATCGATCCCCATGCGGCGACGGTCAATGCGGCCGGGGACCTGTCCGTCGACTTCGAGGGCGCCAGCCTGCCGTCGAACCTCGCGCCGCCGACCCTGACCACCGACGCCGCGGCGACGTCGTTCGCCGGGCCGTTCAGCGGCCGGAACGCGTCGTACCGCATGTTCACCCAGCAGCTTCCGGCGCACCTGCAGGGCAGCCTGTCCTTCGACGTCGTGGCCGTGGGCAACTGGGGCGGCGACGGCGACGTGGAGAAGGTGAGCCTGCAGATCGACCGCAAGGAGGTCTGGTCGCAGGGGTACGACGGCACGGTCACCCCGCAGCGCACCGGCACCCTGGCCAACGGGCAGCCGTTCGCCGTGTACCGGGTCACCGTCCCGCTCACCCACCGGATCAGCCAGCTGGAGGCGGTGTTCACCGCCGCGGGCGTCGACGGCCTGGCCAACCAGGGCTTCGGCATCGACAACGTCGCGCTGCACGTCGACCCGGTCGCGCCGCAGGTCTTCGACGTGACGCTGCCGGCCACCATCGGCGACGGCGTCCCGGCCGCGGGTGCCGGCACCATCGAGACGCCGGTGTCGCGCGACGAGTACCGGATCACGGTCAAGCAGGGCGAGGCGCTGTACGTCGACACCATGGCGTGCCTCGACGGCAACCTCGACTGGCAGCTGGTCAACGACGCGACCGGTGCCGCCGCGCTGACCGGCGGATGTGCGGGTGCCCAGAGCGGGCCGCTCGCCGCGGGCGCCTACCGGCTGGTCGTGCGCGCGCCGCTGGAACGTACCGGCACCTACAGGATGGCCGTGTCGGTCGTACCGCCGCCGCAGCGCTTCGACGTGACGCTGCCGCTGACCGTCGGGCCGGACACCCGCCCCGGCGACGGAGCCGGGGACCTGGAGACCAAGGCGTCGGCGGACGAGTACCGGTTCACGCTGACCCAGCCGCAGGCCCTGGCCGTGAGCCTGCAGTGCCTGAACTACTGCGCTGAGCGGCAGATCGTCAACGAGGCGACCGGCGCGGTCGTCACCTTCGGCTACTCGTCGAGGGACCGTACGAAGGTCCTGCCGGCGGGCACCTACCGCCTGGTGGTCCGCACGTCGCCGGCGGACGCGAAGACCGGCCCGTATGGGCTCGAGGTCACCGTCATCCCGCCCGCGCAGACGTTCGCCGTGCAACTGCCGTTCGCCGTGTCCGACGGGGTTCCCGCGGCCGGCGCCGGCAGCCTGGAGGCGCGGGCGTCCGTCGACGAGTACCGGTTCACGATGACCCAGGCGCAGGAGGTGTACGTCGACACGACCACCCCCGACGGCCGGTACTTGTACGGGGCCGAGTGGACGCTGGTCAACGACGCCACGGGCGCGACGGTCGCGGGGCCGTCCTGGTACAGCGAGCTGACCCGCCAGCTGCCCGCCGGCACGTACCGGCTCGTCGTCGACTCGGGCTCCAACCAGGTCACCAAGTACGCCCTGCGGGTCAAGGCGAGCCCGCCGCAGCGGATCGACGTGACGCTCCCGCTCAAGGTCGACGCCGGTGCGTTCGACAGCGGTGACGAGCGCGACGAGTACCGGTTCACGCTGACCGGGGAGCAGACCCTGCGATACCTCGGCGGCGCCTGCTGGAGCCCGGGCGCGACGATGCGCCTGAGGAACACCGTGACCGGCGCCGTGCTCGCCGAGGGCGCCTGCGACGACGACCGGACCATCCAGCACGTCCCGGCGGGCTCCTACGCGCTCCTGATCGCCGCGAACGGCAAGGCCTTCCACTACGGCCTGGAACTGTTCGTGGTGCCGCCGCCGCAGTCGTTCGACGTGGCGTTCCCGGTCAGCATCGCCGACGGCGTGCCCGCTTCGGGCGCCGGCAACATGGAGACCCGCGCGTCCGTGGACGTGTACCGGTTCACCCTGCCGACCGCGCAGAGCCTGTACATCGACGTGCAGGGCTGCCTGCCGAGCATGCCGCAGTGGCAGCTGCTGGACGACGTGACGGGCACGCCGGTCGCCGCGGAAAGCATGTGCGCCGACGAGCGCACCGGGCTGCTGCCCGCCGGCCGGTACCGGCTGGTCGCGTCGGCCCGGTCGGCCACGGGACCGTACGAGATCACCATCTCCCCGCTGCCGCCCGCGCAGCAGTTCACCGTCCCGGTGCCGTCCGAGATCCGCAACAACACGCCGGGCGTCGGCGCGGGCCAGCTCGAGGACAAGATGGCGGTCGACGAGTACCGCTTCACCATGGCGGACAACCAGCTGCTGGCCATCGACGCCGGCACCTGCACCGCCGACACGGTGTTCGAGTACCGCATCCTGACGGCGACCGGCGACACGGTGCTGTACGGCGGGTGCTCGCACGCGCAGACCCTCAGCCAGGAGGGCGTGTACCTCGGCCCGGGCGACTTCACGCTGTCGGTACGCTCGTTCGAGGAGCGCTCCGGCGCCTACCGCATGAAGCTGAGGACGCTGCCGATGCAGCCGACCGCCCCGGTCCGGCTGACCGCCACGTCCGACGCCCCGCGCACCGTGGAACTCACGTGGAGCGGCACGGGCACGGCGGCGCAGACGCGGATCTTCCGCGGCGGCAGCGAGGTCGCCGTGGTCCCCGGCACGGACACCACGTTCACCGACCGTCAGCTCGACGGGGGCTCCTACATCTACCAGGTGCAGGAGGTCAGTGCCGCGGGCACTACCGGTGAACAGAGCGACATGGTCACGGTCGAGGTGGCGGCCTCGACGCCGTTCCAGGTCAACCACGCCCGCTGCGGCACGGCCGGATGTGCCTACACCACGACGGTCGGCGCGGACCCTGGTCACCCGGACACCGGCGGCCGCGAGCTGACCGACGGTGTGCTCGGCGAGGCGTCGTACGGTGCGCAGTGGCAGGGCCGCAACGGCGCCGGCAGCTACAGCGCCACGATCGACCTCGGCGCGTCCCGCAACATCCGGGAGATCACCACCGGCTGGCTGCAGGCCCGGCAGGACTTCGTGTTCCTGCCGAACCGGGTGACGTACTCGGTCTCGGAGGACGGTTCGCAGTACACCCAGATCGCCGCGATCGACCGTCCGGCGGTCGACGGCACGGTCCAGCGGAAGGACTACCGCGGTTTCGGGTTCGACGTGCGGGCACGGTACGTCCGCGTCGACGTCGACGGCGGCACCGCCTGGTCGATGGTCGACGAGGTCGGGGTCTGGGGCTTCGGCGACGGTGTCGCGGCGCCGGTCGGCGTGACCGCCACGCCGGTCACCGCGATGCAGCAGGTGCAGCTCGACTGGACCGGCAGCGGCGCCGCCGTGCAGACCTACGTCTACCGCGACGGCGAACGCGTCGCGCAGCTCGACGGCGGCGACCGCTGGTTCGGCGACCGGCAGCTCGAAGGCGGCCGGACGTACACCTACCAGCTGGTCGAGGTCGACGGCGCCGGCAACAGCTCGGCGATGAGCGATCCGGTCACCGCCGAGCTGGGGGTTCGGCCGGTACCGGCCGTCAACCTGGCCCGGTGCGGCGCCGCGGACGGCGCTGCCGGCTGCGCGTACACCACCACGTCGGCGGCCGACCCGAGCTGGCCCGACGCCGGAGGCAGGTCACTCACCGACGGGCTCAAGGGCGGCGCGTCGTACGGGCCGCGCTGGCAGGGCCGCAACGACGGCGGCAGCTACTCGATCACCGTCGACCTCGGCAGCGCGCAGACGATCGACGAGATCAGCACCGGCTGGCTGCAGGCGCAGCAGGACTTCGTGTTCCTGCCGGGCTTGGTTGTCTACCAGGTGTCCCACGACGGGCAGAACTGGCTCAACGTCGAGTCCGTCCAGCGACCCGACGCCGGCTCCGCGGTCCAGCGCAAGACCTACCGGGCCATGGGGATCCAGGCCTTCGGACGCTACGTCAGGGTCGAGGTCGACGGCGGCACCGCCTGGTCGATGCTCGACGAGATCGAGATCCGTGGCGCCGACACGCCGGCAGCGCCCGCGGGCCTGTCCGCCACGGTCGCCGGCGCCGACACCGTCACGCTCGACTGGACCGGCAGCGGCACCGCGCAGGGCTACTTCGTCTACCGCGACGCCGACATGATCGGCTACGCGAGCAGCCCGCAGTACGTCGACCGGCACGTCGACCCGGACCGCGCGTACCAGTACACGGTGGTCGAGTACAGCATCTGGAGCCGGTACTCCCCGCAGAGCGCACCGAAGGCGGCGGTCACCGCACCCCGCAACCCGGCGCTCGTCAACCACGCCCTGGGCCGCGGCTACACCACCAGTGTCGCCGCCGACCCCGCCTACCCGGACGCCGGCGGGGTGTCACTGACCGACGGCACCCGCGGCGACCTCGTGTACGACTCCCGCTGGCAGGGCCGCAGCGGCGCCGACGTGTACTCGGTGACGCTGGACCTCGGCACCTCCCGGCACCTGCGGGAGCTCAGCACCGGCTGGCTCGCCGCTCCCGCCGACTGGGTGGCTCTGCCCGGCACGGTGACGTACTCCGTCTCCACCGACGGCGTCACGTTCACCGAGGCCGGCACCGTCGACCAGCACTGGTACGCGTGGGCGATGGCCACCCACAACTACCGGCTGACCGGCCTGGACGTGGACGCCAGGTACGTGAAGGTGACCATCGAGGGCGGCTCCAGCTGGTCGATGATGGACGAACTGGAGGCTTACGGAACCCCGTGACGGACGAGCGGCCGGCGGTCACCGTGCGGTGATCGCCGACCGGCGGCGTCCGGTTGAGCGGTCAGCGCGCCGGTTGAGGACCCGAAGTCAGTCAGGCGTTGGGTCAAACCTCGCCGGGAGGTGCTCACCCAAATCATCTCGGTCAGGCGTACATCTCCTCGATGACGGTGGCGTGCTTCGAGGAGACGATGCGGCGGCGGAGCTTCAAGGATGGGGTCAGCTCGCCGGTCTCGGGGGTCCACGCGGACGGCATGATGCGGAAGGTCTTGATCTGTTCGGGGCGGGACAGGCGCTCGTTGACCGAGGCGACCACCGCCGACACTGCCGCGTGCACGGCAGGGTCGGCGGCGAGCGCGGCGAGGCCGACGTCCGCGAGGCCCTGCGACGCGGCCCAGACGGGGACGACCTCCTCGTCGAGGACGATGAGCGCGGTGATGTACGGCCGCCGGTCGCCGATCGTGACGGCCTGGCCGATCAGCGGGCTGACGCGCAGCAGGTTCTCGATCTGTGCGGGGGAGATGTTCTTCCCGCTGGAGGTGATGATGAGCTCCTTCTTGCGGTCGGTGATGGTGAGGAACCCGTCCGCGTCGACGGTGCCGACGTCGCCGGTGGAGAGCCAGCCGTCGGTGTCCACGATGGACTGTGTGGAGCCGTCGGCGTTGAGGTAGCCGAGGCAGACCAGCGGGCCGCGGACCTGGATCTCGCCGTCGTCGAGCAGGCGCACCTCCATGCCGGCGTTGGCCCGGCCGACGGTGCCGGGGCGGAAGGTCGTGGGGGTGTTGATGGTCGCGGTGCCGGTCGTCTCCGTCATGCCCCACACCTCGAGCACGTCGACGCCGAGGCCGGCCAGGAACACCAGCACGTCCACGGGGATCGGCGCGGCGCCGCTGCCGGCCCAGTGCATCTCGTCGAGGCCGAGCAGGGCGCGCATCGGTGCCAGTACCTTGGCGTCCAAGGCGGCGAGCTGCGCTGCCTGGTCCTCGGCCAGGACCTTCCCGTCGGCCCGGGCGTGGAAGCTCTCCCGGGCCAGGCCGCTGGCGGTCTCGAACGCGGCCCGGACCGCCGGGTCGGCGGCGCCCAGCTGGGCCTGCACGCCGGCGGCCATCTTCTCCCAGACGCGGGGGACGCCGAAGAACGAGTGCGGCCGGACCGCGCGGAGCGCGGCGACGAGCTGCTTGCCGTCGGTGACGATCGTGGCGTGCCCGACGCGGTAGAGCAGGTTGTAGATGCCCAGGACGCGTTCGGCGATGTGGGCGAGCGGCAGGTACGCGAGGGTGCGCGGGTGGTCGGGCACCGCCACCGCCCCTTCCAGGACCGCGCACTGGTAGACGACGTTGCGGTGCGACAGCAGGACGCCCTTGGGGTCGCCGGTGGTGCCGGAGGTGTAGAGCAGCGTGACTGGCTGCTCGGTGCGCACCTGCCGCCACGCCTCCTCGAACACCGTCGGGTCGGCGGCGTGCAGCGCGGCCCCGCCGGAGGCCACTGTGGACAGTGCGGTCGTCTCCGCCTGTGCCGCGTCCTCCTCGACGACGATGACGTGCTCGACGGCGGGGAGGTCGCCGAGGACGGCCTGCCAGCGTCGCAGCTCGGGCAGGCCGTTGACCACGATGATCTTCGCGCCGCTGTGCTGGGCGATGTACCGCAGCTGCTCGGCGCTGAGGGTGGCGTAGGCGGTGCAGGGGACGGCGCCGAGGTGCACGGCGGCCAGGTCGGCGACCCAGTGCTCGATGCGGCTCGGCAGGCTCATGATCATGCGGTCGCCGGGGGAGAGGCCGAGGGCGCTCAGCCCCCGGGCCACGGCGGCGACCCGGTCACGCAGCTCCAGCCAGGTGACGGTGTCGTCGGTGTTGAAGGTGCTCAGCGCCACCAGATCGGGGTGTTCGGTGGCGTTGCGGTGCAGTAGTGCGGGAATGCTCGTGCCGGCGGCGATTTCCGCGCAGCGCGTCGCGAGGTCCAGGTTGGCGGTCACGGACTCAGCCTCCTCGGCCGACGGATCAGCTCTGGAGGGACTGTAACTCCGGATTAACTTATTGGGAAGAGATCCGACGTCAGGCGCGTGAACCGTGATTCAGGCGTGCAAAGCCGCCAGTGCGAGACCGGCGGTCTGCGAGGAGTAGCCGGGGGTGCGGTCGAAGCCGCCGAGGCGGCCGATGTCGGTGACCACGTTGAGTGCCGCGTGGACGAGGACCCGCGTGTCGGCGACCGGCAGCTCCGGCCGGACCGCGCCGACGAGCCGCACCCACTCCTCGACGTGCCGGCGCTGCGCTCCGCGCAGCTGGTGCCGGTCGGCGTCGGGCAGGTTGTTGTTCTCGGCCAGGTAGACCGCGACCAGGTCGCTCTGCCCGAACGCGAAGTCGACATACGCCGCCACGACCCGCCGCAGCGCGTCGGTCGGGTCGCTCGCCTCCGCGATCGCCGTGCTCGTCGCGCCGGTGAGCCGGTCCGTGGCCCGGTAGTAGGCGGCCGCGAGCAGGTCGGCCTTGCTGGGGAAGTACCGGTAGACGCTGGACGCCTGCATGCCCGCCGCGCGGCCGATGTCCTCGACGGAGACGGCGTGGAAGCCGTGCCGGTGGAAGAGCCGGATCGCCTCGATGAGCAGCAGCTCGCGGCGCGACGCGGGCTTGATCACCGCGGGCGCGTCCACGCCGCCCGCCGGCAGCTGCGGCGGGTCGGCGCGCAGCAGGGTCCACGCGACCCGGGTCAGCAGCCGCGCGGTGTCGGTGCCGGTGGCCGCCACGCGGTGCGTGGTGACGCTGCCGAACGCGCTGAGTGCCGCGTTGACCAGCAGCTCCGCCTGGCCCGCGGCCAGCTCGGGCCGCATGGCGCGCAGCGGCCCGGCGAGGCGGCCGACCAGCTCGGTGAGGCCCGCGCCGAACTCGCGGCGGTGCTCCACGGTGAGGTACCGCCGCTCCCACTGGTACAGCCCGGCGGCGCGGCGCCTGGCCACGGCGATCCCGGCGACCGCGGCGAGCAGCTCGTCCAGGGTGCCCTCGGTGGTGGCGGCGAGCAGCGCGTTGACGACGTCCCGGGTGGCGTGCACGAGGATCGCGTACTTGTTCGGGAAGTGCCGGTAGACCGCGGGTCCGCTGATGCCGACGACCGCGGCGATCTCGTCGACGGACACCCCGTGATAGCCCCGCTCGCAGAACAGCTCGGCGCCGGCCAGGGCGATGCGGTCCTTGCGGTCCTTCGGCCGCTTCGCCGGCGTGGCGGGCTCCGCGCTGTTCGCTGCTGTTCGCACACGGTACAGGTTAACGCCGCCACGACAACGCTTGACAACTGAGCGCACCGGCACAGAAAGTTAGTCGGGATTCGCATCCGAGAGCGTCTAGGCGAGGAGTGGTCATGGCATCCGAGGCGTACATCTACGACGCGCTGCGCACGCCGCGCGGCCGCGGCAAGCCCACCGGAGCGCTGCACTCGGTGAAGCCGGTGTCGCTCATCAGCGGCCTGATCGAGGAGGCACTGCGCCGCGCGCCCGGCCTGGACCCGGCCCGCATCGACGACGTCGTGCTCGGCGTCGTGTCACCGCTCGGCGACCAGGGCGCCGACATCGCCAAGACCGCCGCCCTCACCGCCGGGCTGCCCGACACCGTCGCCGGCGTGCAGCTCAACCGGTTCTGCGCCTCCGGCCTCGAAGCGGTGAACATCGCCGCGCAGAAGGTCCGGTCCGGCTGGGAGGACCTCGTCCTCGCCGGCGGGGTCGAGTCGATGTCGCGGGTGCCGATGGGGTCCGACGGCGGCGCGTGGGCCCTCGACCCGGAGACCAACTACGACACCGGCTTCGTGCCGCAGGGCATCGGCGCCGACCTGATCGCCACCCTCGACGGGTACAGCCGCGAAGACGTCGACCGCTACGCGCTGCAGTCGCAGACCAGGGCCGCGAAGGCCTGGGCCAACGGCCACTTCGCCCGGTCCGTCGTGCCGGTGCGGGACCGCAACGGGCTCGTCGTCCTCGACCGCGACGAGCACCTGCGAGCGTCCACACTGGAGGGTCTCGGGCAGCTGCCGGCGTCGTTCGCGACGATCGGTGAGCTGGGCGGGTTCGACGCCGTCGCGCTGCAGCGGTACCACTGGGTCGAGCGGATCGAGCACGTGCACACCGCCGGCAACTCCTCCGGCATCGTCGACGGCGCGTCGCTCGTCGTCATCGGCAACGAGGCGGTCGGCGCCGCCGCCGGCCTGACGCCCCGCGCCCGCATCGTCGCCACCGCCGTCAGCGGCGCCGACCCGACCATCATGCTCACCGGCCCGGCACCCGCCGCCCGCAAGGCCCTCGCGAAGGCGGGCCTCGGCGTCGACGACCTGGATCTCGTCGAGATCAACGAGGCGTTCGCGGCCGTGGTACTGCGGTTCGTCGCCGACCTGGGACTCAGCATGGACATCGTCAACGTCAACGGGGGCGCCATCGCCATGGGCCACCCGCTCGGCGCGACCGGCGCCATGATCCTCGGAACCCTCACCGACGAGCTGGAGCGGCGCGGCGGCCGCTACGGCCTCGCCACGCTCTGCGTCGGCGGCGGCATGGGCATCGCAACCGTCATCGAACGCCTGTAGGGGGACACAGACATGGCTGACACCATCCGCTGGGAGCGCGGCGAGGACGGGATCGTCCTGCTGACCCTCGACCACCCGGGCCGCTCCGCGAACGTGATGAACGACGAGTTCGGCGAGAGCCTCGTCGCCACCGTGGACCGGCTGGAGCGGGAGCGCGACGGCATCACCGGCGTCGTGCTCACCTCCGCCAAGCAGACGTTCTTCGCCGGTGGCGACCTCGAGTCGCTGGTGCGGCTCACCGACGCCGCGGCGATCGACGCCGACACCCGCCGGCTCAAGCAGGCGCTGCGCCGCCTGGAGACGCTCGGCCGGCCGGTCGTCGCCGCGGTCAACGGCTCCGCGCTCGGCGGCGGCCTGGAGATCGCGCTCGCCTGCCACCACCGCATCGTCGCCGACGACGCCCGTATCGAGATCGGCTTCCCCGAGGTGACGCTCGGGCTGCTGCCCGGCGCCGGTGGGGTCGTGCGCAGCGTCCGGCTGCTCGGCATCGCGGACGCGCTCACCAACTGGCTGGTCCGCGGCCAGCGGCACCGCCCTTCGGCCGCGCTCGAACACGGCCTGGTGCACGAGGTCGCGCCCCGCGAGGAGCTGCTCGACCGGGCGAAGGCGTGGATTCTTGAGCACCCCGGCGCGGTCCAGCCGTACGACGTGAAGGGCTACCGCATCCCCGGCGGCACACCGTCGACACCCGCGCTCGCGGCCCAGCTCCCCGCGTTTCCGGCGACCCTGCGCAAGCAGCTGAAAGGCGCACCCTACCCGGCGCCGCGCAACATCCTCGCCGCCGCCGTCGAGGGCGCCCAGGTCGACCTGGAGACGGCGTTCACGATCGAGGGCCGGTACTTCATCGAGCTCGCCACCGGTCAGATCGCCAAGAACATGATCAAGGCGCTGTTCTTCGACGTGCAGGCCGCCAACGCGCGCGGCGCCGCGGCACAGAAGTTCGGCAGGGTCGCGGTCCTCGGCGCGGGCATGATGGGCGCGGCGATCGCGTACGTGTGCGCGAAGGCCGGCATGCAGGTGCTGCTCAAGGACGTCACCGTCGAGGCAGCCGCCCGCGGCAAGGCGTACTCGGCCCGGGTCCTGGCGAAGAAGCCGTTCCTGCCCGCCGAGGAGATCCTGGGCCGGATCACCCCGACCGCGGACCCGGCGGACCTCGCCGGGTGCGACCTGGTCATCGAAGCCGTGTTCGAGGACCCGGGCCTGAAGCACAAGGTGTTCGCGGAGGTCCAGGACGTCGTCGCGCCGGACGCGCTGCTGTGCTCCAACACCTCGACGCTGCCGATCTCGCTGCTCGCCGAGGGCGTGACGCGGCGGGAGGACTTCGTCGGGCTGCACTTCTTCTCGCCCGTGGACAAGATGCCGCTCGTCGAGGTCATCCGCGGCAGCGCCACCTCCGCCGCCGCCGTGGACCGGGCGCTGGGTGTGGTGCGGCAGCTGAAGAAGACGCCGATCGTCGTCAACGACAGCCGCGGGTTCTTCACCAGCCGGGTCATCGGCACGTTCACCAACGAGGGCGTCTCGATGCTCGCCGAGGGCATCCCCGCCGCCACCATCGAGCAGGCCAGCTCGCAGGCGGGGTACCCGGCGCCGGTCCTCGCGCTGATGGACGAGCTGACCCTCACCCTGCCCCAGAAGATCCGCCAGGAGACCGCGGCCGCGGTCGTCGCCGCCGGCGGCACCTGGACCCCGCACGCCGCCGACGCCGTCATCGACCACCTGATCGCCGCCGGCCGCCCCGGCCGCTCCGGCGGCGCCGGCTTCTACGACTACACCGACGGCCGGCGCGCCGGCCTCTGGCCCGGCCTGCGCGACGCGTTCGGCGGCACCAACCTCGACGTCCCCCTCACCGACCTCATCGAACGGATGCTGTTCATCGAGACCCTCGAGACCATCCGCTGCCTCTCCGAAGGCGTCCTCACCTCCGCCGTCGACGCCAACGTCGGCTCCATCCTCGGCATCGGCTACCCGGCCTGGACCGGTGGTGTCCTGCAGTACGCCAACCAGTACCAGGGCGGCCTGCCCGGCTTCACCGCCCGCGCGTCGGAGCTCGCCGCCCGCTACGGCGCCCGCTTCGGGCCGCCCCAGCTCCTGCTGGACAAGGCCGCCCGCGGCGAACGCTTCGAGTAGCCGTCAGAGGGTGCGGGCTCCCGACCCGCACCCTCTGCCGCGCCGTGCCCTTTCGCCGAGGAAAGCCCGGACGGTGACGCGGAGGAGGAGTGGATCCCGGCGAAGCGGTCGACGCGGTTGACCGGCCGGGAGCCGGAAGATACCTTCCGGCATCAATGACCGGCGATGCGTGCCGGTCTTCGTCTTACGGGGAGACGTGCATGCCTGCAATGGCAATCCGACGGCGCATCGGCGGCATGCTGGCCGTCGCCATCGCCGTGACGGCCGCGACGGTGCTGGTCACGGGCGAGGCCGCGACCGCAGCACCCGCACCGCGGCCCGGGGTCACGATGAAGGTCAACGGTGCGGCGTTGAGCCTGACCTACCGTCAGATCCACAACAAGATCGGCAAGTGTGTCGGCATCGCCGCGGGCCTCGCCGGAAACTGGGACTGCACCACCAACGACGATCAGATGTGGGCGTGGCGTGACACTCCGGCCCTGTGCGAGAACGACAGCCTGACGATGTGCTGGGGACAGGTCGTGAACCGCAACGGGCAGTGCCTGGCCGTCAACGGCCGCAGCACCGCGGCCGGAGCGCGGGTGTTCGGCTTCCGCTGCGACCTGAACAGCCCGGACCAGTACTGGCGCTGGTTCGACAAGGACAGCGGCGGCTACGGGCTGCTCGGCAACTTCAACGCATACCACTCCGCCAGCTCCAGCTGGGTGATCGGCGTCGACGCCGGCTCGACGGCCAACGGCGCGGCGGTCATCCTGTGGTGGCCCGACGGCAGCGCGAACCAGCGCTGGGTCTACACCTCACTGTTCCCCGCGTAGCACCGGACGCCCCGCCCCTGGTGGCCGCGCTCACTGCGACCATCAGGGCGGCGGTGACGTCGGCGGTCGCGACCGAGACGACGGGCGCGAAGAACCCGCTCGCGGCGAGCCGGTCGTACCTGCGCTGCGCGGTCAGCCCGGGTCGTGTCCGCGTGTGATGGAGACGTAGGTGCACTCGTCGAGACGCTTGGCGAGCGTGACCGACGGGCGGCCGAGGAGCGCGGGAAGCGCGGCGTCGTCGGTGCCGGTCGCCGCCACCAGCGCCGCGAACCAGGTCCGGCCCAGGGGCAGGTGGCCGGTGAAGACCGCGACGGAGTGGGCGAGCCGCTCCACGGCCGGGGTCGGCAGCGTCCCGCCGCCGATCCTAGTTGCGCAGCGCCGCGGCGAGGCGGCGGGCGTTCATGTGGGCGATCGCCTCGACGGAGATCATCGGGTTGACGCCGGACGACGTCGGGAAGCAGGACGCGTCGGCGACGACGAGGTTCGGGACCTCCCACGTCGCGCCGTCGGGGTCCGTGGCCGACGTGGCCTTGGAGCCGCCCATGCGGGCCGCGCCCATGATGTGCAGCGCCGCCATCGACAGCTGGCCGGGCGCGGTGCCGAGGCCGCCGGTGTACGCGATGAAGTCGTCGATCGAGCCCTTGCCGCGCTGCCACGTCAGGCCGCGCTGGTGGCCGGAGAAGACGGTCAGCGCGCCGGCGGCCTCCACGATGCGGGCCGCGCCGGCGATCCCGGCCCGCATGTGGGCGGCGTCGTACGCGGAGAGCCGGTAGTGCACGACGGGCTCACCGTCGCGGTCGACGGTGACGTGGCCGGCGTCGCGGTCGCGGGTGATGACGCCGACGCCGCTGAGGTGCGGCAGGGCGCGCATCTGGGCGAGGTGCGACCGCGCGCCGCGCCAGCTCATGAACGACACGGCGATCGCCGGGTTGGTGGCGGCCGTCTCGTAGATGACGCCGTAGCCGTGGCCGTCGAGGTCGGCGTGCTCGGTGGAGTACCGCGTCTGCATCCCGCCCTCCCACGGGCGGACCTCCTCGGCGAACGTGCCCCAGACGCCGGTGGCCGGGTGCAGGTGCAGGTGCCGGCCGATGTTGGGGTTGGTGAGCCCGGAGCGGCGCAGCAGCGCCGGTGTCTGGATGCTGCCGGCGGCGGCGACGACCGCCCGGGCACGCACGGTGACCGGGAAGCCGTCGGCGGTGTGCCCGGTGACGCCGGTGGCGGCGCCGGCCGCGACGGTGACGGTCCGCACGTCGACGCCGACGAGCAGCCGCGCGCCGGCCCGCTGCGCGTCGACGAGCCAGGTCTTCGCCACGGACTGCTTGGCGCCGATGCGGCAGCCGAGGCCGCACCGGCCGCACTCGACGCCGGTGTCGCAGCCGATGACGTTGCGCGGCATCTCCGCGACGTGCCAGCCGAGCTTGGTGAGCCCGGCCTGCATGAGGGCGTCGCGGGAGGAGATCGCGCCGTGGTCGAGGTTCACGCCGAGGCGGGTCCAGACCGCGTCGAGCGAGGCGTCGTACTCGTCGGTGGCGAACTGCGGCACGCCGTGCGACGCCCACTCGTCGCGTACACCGGCCGGCGTGCGGAACGACGTGGAGTAGTTGACGACGGTGCCGCCGCCGACGCCCTGGCCCTGCAGCAGGCTCAGCTGCCCCTCGGCGGTCGCGGCCGGGCCGGGCGCGTAGAGCCGGGACAGGCCGGACAGCTCGCCGCCGTCGAAGTCCCGGTCGTCGTGGTAGGCGCCCTTCTCCACGACGACGACGTCGAGCCCGGCGGCGGCGAGGACGGCGGCCGCGGTCCCGCCGCCCGCCCCGGATCCGACGACCACCACGTCGCAGTCCAGGACGGTCGGTCCGGCCGGCCGGATCGGTCGCAGCGGCGGTTCCGCGGCGTCGGCCCGGGTGCCGAGGGGGCCCGGATAGCCGATCGCGTCCCACAGCGGCGAGTGCCCGGTCGGGCCGGGCGCCAGGTAGTAGGAGAGTGTCGCGGCGCCCTTGAGCGCCTGGAACAGCGCCCGCTTGCGGGCGTTGCCGGACTCGGCGAGCCCGAGCAGGATCGCCTCCCGCCGGGCCTGCGGCTGCCGGGAGAACGAGCGCGGCCCGCCGCCCCGCAGCGGCGCGGCCAGCGGCGAGTCCCACAGCGTCAGCAGCCGCAGGAACTGCCGGGTCTCGGCGGCGCGCGGGTTGCCCAGCACGAGACCGGCCATGATGTCGACGGCGCCGATCTCGCGGGCCGACGGGATGCCGTCGCCGTCGCCGGGCGCGAAGGTGTCGCAGATGCTCGCGAGCGCGGCGCGCTGCCGGGCGGTGAGTTCCATCAGGACTTCCCGATCGTAGAAGGTGACGCGCCGAAGTACGCCTCGGCGACGGTGTGCCGCTGCGCGCGCAGCCGGCGGGCGGATCCGGCGAGGACGGCGCGGCCGTGGTGGAGCACGACGGCCCGGTCGGCGACGGTCAGGGCGAGGTCGATGTGCTGCTCGACGAGCACGACGGCGACGCCGAGCCGGTCGGCGAGCGCCCGGACGGTCGGCAGGATCGCCTGCACGGCGATGGGGGACAGGCCCAAGCTGAGCTCGTCGATCAGCAGGATCCGCGGCATGCTGACGAGGGCCTTGGCGATGGCGAGCGTCTGCTGCTCGCCGCCGGACAGCAGCCCGCACCGGCGGGCCAGCAGCGGCTCCAGGGTGGGGAACAGCTCCAGCACCCGGCCGAGGTCGGCCCGCCGGGCGAGGGTCAGGTTCTCCCGGACGGTCAGGCCGTGGAACACGCCGCGGGTGTCGGGGACCAGGACGAGCCCGGCGCGGGCGTTGCGTTCGACACGCCGGTGCAGCGGCCGCCCGTACGCGGTGACGGTGCCCGCGGTCGGGGCGATGACGCCGGCGGCGGTGAGCAGCGTCGTGGTCTTGCCGGCGCCGTTGGGGCCGAGCAGCGCGACGACCTCGCCCTCGCCGACCTCGAGGTCGAGGTCCCGCACGGCGGGGACGCCCGCGTACCCGGCGGTGACGCCCGCCAGCTTCAGGACGGCGGTCATGAGGGCACCTCCTGAGGGGCGCCGGCGTCGGCCGGGGTGCCGGCTTCGGCCGGGGCGCCGAGGTACGCGGTCCGCACGGCCGGGTCGGCGCGGACCTCGCGGGGCGTGCCGGCGGCGATGACGGCGCCGTAGTCCAGGACGTACACCCGGTCGCAGACGTCGAAGACGAGGTTCATGTCGTGGTCGATGAGCAGCACGCCGAGGCCCGCCGCCGCGATCGCCCGCACGTGCCCGCCGAACTCGGCGCTCTCGTCGGTGTCGAGCCCGGCGGCCGGCTCGTCGAGCAGGACCGCGCGGGTCCCGCCGGCGAGGGCGCGGGCCACCCCGACGATCTTCTGCCGGCCCAGGCTCAGCTCGCCGGGGCGCCGGTCCGCCACGAACTGCAGGCCGAACATCTCCAGCGCCGCGTCCACGCCGCCGGCCCGGGCGACCCGCCCGGTCAGGTCGCTCCACAGGTTGCGCAGCGGGCCCCGGGCGGCGGCGACGGCGACGTTCTGCCGGACGGTCAGGTCGCCGAAGAGCTCGCCCGCCTGCCAGGTGCGGGCCAGCCCGGCGCGGCGGCGGGCGTGCGGCGGGAGCCCGTCGAGGCGCCGCCCGGCGAGGGTGACGGTGCCGCGGGCGGCGGTGAAGCCGGTGACGGCGTCGACGAACGTGGTCTTGCCGGCGCCGTTCGGCCCGATCAGCCCGACCACCTCGCCGGCGCCGACGTGCAGGGTGACGTCGGTGTTGGCGAGGACGCCGCCGTACCGCACCGTGAGTCCGGTGGCTTCCAGGAGCGTCATGCCGCGACCTTCCGGCGGTGGAGATGCCCGGCGATGCCGGAGGGGTTGAGCACCGCGGTGACGACGAGCGCGCACGCGGCGATGAGCGTGTAGTACCGGCCGAGGCCGAACGTCGTGTTGAGCAGCGTGTACAGCACCCCGAGCGGCGCGACGAGACCGGCGATGACGGCGCCGCCGATGCGGGTGATGCCGCCGACGTAGGTCATGCACAGCACGCCGAGGCCGACGATGACGTTGAACGACTCCGCGGACAGCTGCGAGCGGCTGTACCCGATGAGGCAGCCGCCGACCCCGGCGAGGAACGCGGCGACGGCGAACCCGGCGAGCTTCGTGCGGGCCACGTCGATGCCGGCCGCGGCCGCCGCGCGCTCGTTGGCGCGCACCGCGAGGAACGCCTGCCCGGTCGTGCCGGCGAGCAGCCGCGCGACGGCGGCGGCGAGCACCCCGACCACGACGACGACCGTGCCGGCGAACGCGGTCGTCGTCAGGTCGGTGCCGCGCCGCACCTCGAGGTTCCAGCCGAGGAGGGTCGGCCCGTCGATGAGGTTGCCCTCGAACGGGGTCAGCGCCGGGTTGGCGAACACGAGCTGCTGGATGGCGATCGCCCCGGCGAGCGTGACGACCGCCAGCTGGGCGCCGCGGATCCGCAGCGCCGGCAGGCCGACGGCGACCCCGACGAGCGTGGCGACGCCCGCCGACACGAGGACGGTGAGCGGGAAGGGCAGCCCCCAGGCGACGGTGGCCCTGGAGAGCACGAAGCCGCCGGTACCGGCGAAGGCCATGGACGCGAGGGAGATCTGCCCCAGGTAGCCGGTGAGCACGACCAGGGACAGGGCGATCAGCGCCATGATGATCGAGGTGACGACCCCGAAGCGCCAGCTGCCGGACGTGAGGGCGATCGCGGCGGCGGCCGCGCCCGCGAGCAGCAGGCCCGCCCGCAGCCGGTGCCGGGGCAGCGCCACCGCCGGCATCCGGTCCGCGCCGGGCGCGCCGCGGGCGGGGATGCCGCGGCCGAGCACGACGAGCGCGACGACGACGAGCACGAACGGCACCGCGTCGCCGAGCCCGGCCTGCGCCCAGGCGGGCCAGCCGTCGACGGTGCTCGCCAGCAGCAGCAGCGACTGGAAGCAGCCGATGCCGATACCGGCGAGCCCCGCGGTCAGGACCGACGTGAGCCGGGCCAGCAGCGCCGCGGCGAGCCCGGGCAGGACGTAGAACATGTACCCGATCGGGTCGAGCCCGACGGTCGGCGCGGCGAGGACCGCGACCAGCGCCGTCGCGGCGCCGGTGCACAGCCACGCGACGGCGGCGAGCCGGTCCGGCGAGAGGCCGGTGAGCCGGGCGGCCCGCTCGTCCTCGGCGCAGGCCCGGGTCGCGACGCCCCAGCGGGTCCGCCGGAAGTACACCGAGAACGCCACGGTCGCGGTCAACGCCACCGCGAGGAGGATCAGGTCGCTCACGTTGAGCCGCGTCCCGGCCACCCCGAGCGTCCGGTCGGTGAGCAGCGGCGCCGCGAGCGCACCGTCGGTCCGGAACCGCAGCGGCACCAGCGAGCCGATCGCGAGCATCAGCCCGACCGACGCCACCACCTGCGACAGCGGCGGCGCGCCGCGCAGCGGCCGGAACACCAGCCAGTGCGCGGCGAACGCCAGCGCCGCCGTGCTCAGCACCCCGAGCGCCACCGCCGTCCACGCTTCTCTTGCCGCGGTGCCCAACGGCACTGACCCGACCGGCAG
The DNA here is from genome assembly GCF_055586325.1 of Dactylosporangium sp. NPDC051087. Classification (NCBI taxonomy): domain Bacteria; kingdom Bacillati; phylum Actinomycetota; class Actinomycetes; order Micromonosporales; family Micromonosporaceae; genus Dactylosporangium; species Dactylosporangium sp. NPDC051087. Next base: position 36,664 of record NZ_JBVJIJ010000048.1, read on the forward strand.
GACCAGGGTGCCGCTGCGGCGCAGCTCGGCGACGACCCAGACGCCCCACAGCGCGAGCGATCCCTGCGCGAAGTTGAGGACCCCGGTGGCGACGTGCAGTGCCACGATGGACGTGGCGATGACGGCGTACACGGCGCCGGCGGCGAAGCCGAGCGTGAGGAAGAGCAGGACCTGATCCATGGTGCCGCTACACCGCGCCCGGGATCGCGGCGAGGACCTGCGGGACCGGCGTGATCCAGGTGTCCGTGACGGGCTTCGCCGAGCCGTCGGGCTGCACGACGTACAGCAGGATCTGCGTCGTGCAGTTCGGTGAGGTGGCGCTGCCGCATTTGAGCCGCGGGCCGAGGAAGCTCGGGAAGTCCCTGAGGCCCTTGAGTGTCTTGAGCACGCCGGGGCCGGTCAGGTCGGTCTCGGCGGCGCTGGACATCGCCTTGGCGAAGTTCACCAGCAGCGCGAACTCGCCGACGGCGTAGTAGCCGCCGGTGCCGCCCTCGACGCCGTCGATGTACCTCGTGGCGAGGGACAGCTCCCGTTGCAGCTCGGCGGGCACGTACTTCGCCGCGACCGGCAGCCAGTTGGAGGAGTACAGCGCCCCGCCGGCGGCCTGCGCGGGGCCGGCCTTGATGTAGTCGGTGCAGGCGGCGGTGAAGATGTCGCCCTTGTACTGCAGCTGCCGCAGCGCCTTCACCAGCGCCGTGCACACGGCCTCGCTGGGGGAGGCGACGAGGCCGCCGACGTCGGGCTTGTCCTGGGCGATGGTGGAGGCGACGGCGGTGAAGTTGGGGTTGGTGGGGGAGAAGTAGATGCCCTTGGCGGTGATGCCGAGGGTCTTCGCCAGCACCGGCAGCAGGTTGTCGATGGTCTGGTGCGACGACGGGGTGTCGACGAGCGCGAGGGTGACCGACGTCTTCCCGGCGGTCTTGAACGCCTGGAGCGCGCCGACGAGGAACGACGCCTGCGGGGCGGCGAAGAACACCCGGTTCTCGGCCTTGGCGCCGGTGACGGAGTCGAACGGGATCATGCCGACGAGCGGGATCCGCGCGGCGGTCAGCGCGGGCAGGGTGGCGCTGGAGGACAGGTTGTAGCCGTCCATGACGGCGACGACCTTCTTCTCCACGAACGTGTTGGCGCACGACTGCGCCTTCTCCGGGGTCGTGTCGGTGTCGCAGTACACGACCTCGAGCGGGTGGCCGTTGATGCCGCCCAGCTCGGTGTTGACGTACTTGAGGGCGGCCTTGACGCCGGTGTCGGTGCCGGGCTGCGGGACCGGCCCGCCGTTCGGGTTGAGGAAGCCGACGGTGATCGGCGGCTTCGAGAAGCTGGGTGCGGCGCGCTGCGGCTCGGCGGTGTCCTCGGCGCAGGCGGCGGTGACCATGACAACGGCGACGGCGGCGAGGGTTTTGATTCGGAGCATGGGAACTCCACTTCGATCACATGGTTGCCTCGAGGGGGCGGGCGGGGGCCCGTGAGGCGTCGCGGCGCGCTTTCCCGGCGACGCCCGTGGGGCGCCGCCGGCATTGCCGGCGACGCCCGTGGATCGCGTAGGAGGCACTGTAAGTCAGCGTTAACTTATTGGGAAGTATCCGCGCGGTACTACTGCGACTCACTACTAACTTCGTGCAGCCCGTAGGTCTTGGCGATGATGTCGCGCTGGATCTCGCTGGTGCCGCCGTACACCGTGGAGACGATCGACGAGCGGACCAGGCGCTCCATGTCGAACTCGGTGGCGTAGCCGTAGCCGCCCATCATCTGCATCGCGTCGAGCGTCACCCGGCGGGCGGTCTCGGTCGCCTTCAGCTTCGCCATCGACGTCTCCCGCGGCAGCACCGTGTCGGGTGCGCGGTCGACCTGCGCGGCCGTCGCGTACACGAGCAGCCGGGCGCACTCGATCTCGGTGGCGAGGTCGGCGAGGCGGTGCCGCAGCACCTGGAACGAGCCGATCGGCCGGCCGAACTGGCGCCGCCCCTTCACGTACTCCACGACGTCGTCGAACGCGCGCTGCGCGGTGCCGAGCATGAGGCTGGCGAGGATCAGCCGCTCCAGGTTGAGCCCCGCCATCAGCTGCCGCCAGCCGGCGTCGAGCGTGCCGACGACGGCGTCCGCGGGCAGCGCGCAGTCGGTGAAATACAGGTCGTTGACCTCCCGGCCGCCCATCGTGTCGATCCCGGAGACGGTCAGTCCGGCGGCCGTCGTGGGGACCTGGAACATGGTGAGTCCACTGTGGTCACCGGCGCGGCCGCTGGTCCGCGCGACGAGCAGGATGCGCTCGGCGAGGTGCGCGTTGGAGCACCACGTCTTCTGCCCGTTGACCACCCACTCGTCGCCGCGGCGCTCGGCGCGGCAGCTGAGGTTCGCCACGTCCGAGCCGGCCTCGGGCTCCGACATGGCGATCGCCTCGATGGCGCCGCGGGCGACCCCGCCGAGGACGACCTTCTTCTGCTCGGGCGAGCCGAAGCGCTCGTACGCGGCGGCCACGATGATCGAGGTGGTGAAGCCGCCGATCGGGGCCATCGCCTTCGCGGTCGTCTCCAGGAACAGGCACAGGTCGACCATGCCGGCGCCACCGCCGCCGAACTCCTCCGGCAGCGCCATGCCGAGCCAGCCGAGGTCGGCCATCTTGCGGTAGAGCTCGGGGCTGTGGTTCTCCCTGCCGCCGTCGGTCAGCGCCAGGCGCTGCTCCCGGCTGCCGGCCTCCCGGCGGCAGAAGTCCTGCACCGCGGCCACCAGGGATCGTTGTTCGTCGTTGTATTCCACAGCTGGTTCCTCCATGGATGCCGTCGTGAACGCGGGGATTGACACCGAGGCTAAACTATCGAATATCAAATGTCAGGGAGGTCTCGATGACGTCGGCCGTCGCGCACGAGGTGGCTGTTGAGGCGGCGGTGGAGCGCGCCCGCACCGCCGCCGGCTGGTGGGCGGGCCTCACCGCCCGGCAGCGGCGGCACCATCTGCTGGCGTTCAAGGCGTCGATCGCCCGGCGGGTCACCGAGCTCGCCTCGCTGATCCGCGAGGAGACCGGCAAGCCGCTCGCGGGGGCGCTGCTGGAGGTGATGCTCACCGTCGAGCACCTCGACTGGGCCGCCCGCCACGCCGGCCGCGTGCTCAAGCGGCGTTCCGTGTCCTCGGGCATGCTCGCCTTCAACCAGGCCAGCACCGTCGAGTACGTGCCGTTCGGGGTGGTCGGCGTGATCGGCCCGTGGAACTACCCCTTCTACACGCCGATGGGCTCCATCTCCCACGCGCTCGCCGCCGGCAACGCGGTCGTGTTCAAGCCCAGCGAGTTCACGCCCGGCGTCGGGTCGTGGCTGGCCGCGCGCTGGCTCGAACTGCTGCCGGAGCACCCGGTCCTGCAGGTGGTCACCGGTGACGGCGCGACCGGCGCCGCGCTGTGCCGGGCGGGCGTGGACAAGATCGCGTTCACCGGCTCCGCGGCCACGGCCCGTCGCGTCATGGCGGCCTGCGCGGAGCGGCTCACCCCGGTCGTCATCGAGGGCGGCGGCAAGGACGCGCTCATCGTCACCGCCGACGCCGACCTGCCGGCCGCGGCGAACGCCGCGGTGTTCGGCGGCCTCGGCAACGCGGGCCAGACCTGCGCCGGCGTCGAGCGCATCTACGTCGTCGACGCCGTCCACGACGCGTTCCTGGCCGAACTGACCCCGCTGCTGCGCGAGGTGCGGCCGGGCGCCGAGGCCGACGCGCCCTACGGGCCGATGACCACGCCCACGCAGCCGGAGATCGTCCGGCGGCACATCACCGACGCGATCGACCGCGGCGGCCGGGCCGTCGTCGGCGACGCGGCCTCGGTGCGCCCGCCGTTCGTCGACCCGGTCCTGCTCGCCGGCGTCCCCGAGGACAGCGCCGCCGTCACCGAGGAGACGTTCGGCCCGGTGCTGATCGTCAACCGGGTCGCCGACACCGACGAGGCGCTGCGCCGCGCGAACGCCACCGCCTACGGGCTGGCCGGCTCGATCTTCACCCGCCGCCGCGCGACCGGGCGGGCGCTCGCCGCGGGGCTGCGGGCGGGCGCGGTCTCGGTCAACTCGGTCCTCGGCTACGCCGCCGTGCCCGCGCTGCCCTTCGGCGGCGTCGGCGACTCAGGCTTCGGCCGGGTCCACGGCGCCGACGGGCTGCGCGAGTTCAGCCGGGCCAAGTCCGTGACGTGGCAACGCTTCCGCCCGCCGATCGACCTGCTGACCCTGCAGCCCGCCGAGAAGGCGATGCGCACGTCGCTGACGATGTTCAAGCTGCGTCACGGGCGCGGGTGAGGTCGGCCGTTGCGAAGCCCGTCCACCAGCCCGTCCATCCGCCCGTCCGGCCGGCCGCTCGGCCGAAAGGCCAGGTCAGGCGGTCCAGAGGCCGAGGTCGTCGAGGTGCTTGACGAGGCGCTCGGCGCCGTCGGTGAAGTGGCGGGCCATGACCGGGCGGGCCGCGTCGGCGTCGTTGGCCGCCAGCGCCGCCAGCAGCGCCTCGTGGTCGGTGACCATCGCGGCGCGCCAGGCGGCGTCGGCGGCGTAGAAGCGGGTCGGCGTGTAGCGGGTCGCGGCCCGCAGCAGCCACGACAGCTTGCGGGCGTCGGCGAGCCGGTTGATGCCGCGGTGGAACTCGAACTCCAGCTGCTCCACCTTGCTCGCCTGCCGCGCCTGCGCGGCCTTGGCCAGCCGCTGGTGCACCGCGCGCAGCTCGTCCAGCTGCGCCGGGGTGATGACGGTGGCGACCCGGGCGACCAGCTCGCCGGCGATGTGCCCCTGCAGCCCGAAGACGTCGATGATGTCCTGCCGGGACAGCGGCGCGACCACGTGCCCGCGGCGCGGCTGCAGCTCGACCATGTCCTCGGCGCGCAGCATCAGCAGCGCCTCGCGGACCGGGGTGATGCTCAGCCCGGTCTCCTCGGCGACCTGCTCGAGCCGGATCCGCGAGCCGGGGCGCAGCTGGCCGGACATGATCCGGTCGCGGAGCAGGCTCGCCACGGTCTCCGACAACTGCGGGCGGCCGTCTGACAGCTTGGACATGCCCGCAATAGTATCAAATGTCAAAAGTCAAAGAGGGAGCGCGATGAGCAGTGGCCTGCGGGTCGAGACCCGCGACGGCGTACGCACGATCTGGTTCGACCGGCCGGACCACCGTAACGCCATGACGTGGGAGATGTTCCGCGACTACTACGCGGCGCTCAAGGCGGCCGACGACGACCCGGCGGTCCGCGCGATCGTCGTCACCGGCGCCGGCGACTGGTTCTGCGCCGGCGCCGACCCCGCCGCGCTGCAGGCGTTGCTCGACCCCGGGCACCGCGACCGGCTGCTGCACGAGCTCGGCTTCGAGCCGCACCTGCCGCTGACCCTCGGCACGCCGATCGTCGCCGCGGTCAACGGCGGCGCCGCGGGCCTCGGGCTCGTCCACGCCCTCTACGCCGACGTGCGGTTCCTCGCCGCCGAGGCGCGCCTGTCCACCGCGTTCAGCCGGCTCGGCCTCATCGCCGAGTACGGCAGCGCCTGGCTGCTGCCCCGCCTCATCGGCGTCGGCAACGCCATGGACCTGCTCGTCTCCGGCCGCAAGATCGACGCGGCGGAGGCGCAGCGGATGGGCCTGGCGCAGCGGGTCCTGCCCCGCGCCGAGGTCCTGCCCGCCGCCCAGGCCTACGCCGCCGACCTCGCCGTGCACTGCGCACCGTCGTCGATGGCGATCATCCGGCGCCAGGTGTGGTCCGGCCTGGACAGCACCGCAGCGGACGCGACCGCCGACGCCGTCCGCCTGATGGGGGAGTCCCTGTCGGGCCCGGACTTCCGTGCCGCGGCGGCCGCGTTGGTACAGGGCAGCACGCCGAGGTGGGACGCATGACCGGACCACTGGCAGGTGTCAGAGTTCTGGAGCTCGCCGGCATCGGGCCCGGCCCGTTCGCCGCCATGCTGCTGGCCGACCTCGGCGCCGACGTCGTGCGCGTCGACCGCCCCGAGCCCGGCCCGCTGGCCGCCGGCGACCCCCGCACCGACCTGCTCAACCGCGGCAAGCGCTCGATCGTCGTCGACCTGAAGGACCCCGCCGGCGCCGGCCGGGTCCTCGACCTCGCCGCGAAGGCCGACATCGTCGTGGAGGGCTGGCGCCCCGGCGTCGCCGAACGCCTCGGCGTCGGCCCGGACGCGGCACTGGAGCGCAACCCGGCCCTGGTGTACGGGCGGATGACCGGCTGGGGCCAGGACGGCCCGCTCGCGCAGACCGCCGGGCACGACGTCGACTACATCGCACTCGCCGGTGCCCTGCACCCGATCGGCGCCGCCGACGGCCCGCCGCAGATCCCGCTGAACCTCGTCGGCGACTTCGGCGGCGGCTCGCTGTACCTCGTCGTCGGCTGCCTCGCCGCGCTGCACGTCGCCCGCACCACGGGCGTGGGCCAGGTCGTGGATGCCGCGATCGTCGACGGCACCGCGCACCTCACCACGATGTTCGCCGGGTTCCTCGCCACCGGCGCCTGGCGCCTGCAGCGGGGACGGAACCTGCTGGACGGCGGCGCACCGTTCTACGCCGTCTACGCCACCGCCGACGGCGGGCACCTGGCCGTCGGTGCCCTGGAGCCGCAGTTCTACGCCGAGCTGCTGCGCCTGCTCGGCCTCGACGCCGACCCGGACCTGCCCGCCCAGCACGACGTCAAGGGCTGGCCGGTGCTGCGGCAGCGGTTCACGGAGGTGTTCGCCACCCGTACCAGAGCGGAATGGACCGCCGTGTTCGACGGCACCGACGCGTGCGTGTCGCCGGTGCTGTCACTCGCCGAGGCCGCGGGCCACCCGCACCTGGTCGCACGCGGCACCTTCGAGGTCCACAACGGCATCGTGCAGCCCGCCGCCGCACCCCGCTTCTCGCGGACCCCCGGCGCGATCGGTGGCCTGCCACCGGTGCCCGGGCAGCACACCGACGACGTCGTCAAGGACTGGCTGGGAGGCCCCTGATGCGCATCGCCACCGCACTACCGGTGGACGCCGACCCGAGGGAGGCCGCCGACCGCGTCGCGGCCTGGGAGGACGACGGGCTCGACATCGTGTGGGTGTCCGAGGCGTACGGGTTCGACGCGCCGACCGTCATGGGCTACCTCGCGGCGAAGACGACGAGGCTCAGCATCGGATCCTCGATCCTGCCGCTGTACTCCCGTACCCCCGCGCTCCTCGCGCAGACCGCCGCCGGCCTCGACGCGGTCTCCGGCGGCCGCGCCATCCTCGGCGTCGGCGCCTCCGGGCCGCAGGTCATCGAGGGCTGGCACGGCGTCCCGTACGACAGGCCGCTCGCCCGTACCCGCGAGCTGATCGGCATCTGCAGGAGGGTGTGGCGCCGCGAGACCCTCGTCAACGACGGCGCCTACCAGCTGCCGCTCCCGCCCGGCGCCGGGACGGGCCTCGGCAGGCCGCTGAAGATTCTCAGCCGCCCGGTCCGCGACAGCATCCCGATCTACGTCGCGGCGCTCGGCGACCGCAACGTGCGGATGACCGCCGAGCTCGCCGACGGCTGGATGCCGTTCCTCTACGACCCTTCCCGCGCCGCGGACGTGTGGGGCGCCGCCCTGGCCGCCGGGCGGGAGAAACGCGACCCGGCGCTGGGGCCGCTGGAGATCGCCGCCGGCGGGCCGCTCGCGATCGGCGACGACGTCACCGGGCTACGGGACCTGGCCCGCCCGCTGATCGCGCTCTACGTCGGCGGGATGGGTGCCAAGGACCGCAACTTCTACCACGACCTCGTCAGCCGGTACGGGTTCGCCGCCGAGGCCGACCGCATCCAGGAGCTGTACCTGGCCGGCCGCAAGGAGGAGGCGGCCGCCGCCGTGCCGGCGGAGCTGCTGGAACGGACCAGCCTCATCGGGCCGGAGCGCTACGTCCGGGACCGGGTGCGGGCATACCGCGACGCCGGCGTCACGATCCTCAACGTGATGCCTCTCGGGCCAGACCCGCGCCGCCTGATCGCCGCCGTCAAAGCCATGACCCAGTAGGGAGTCACCGTGGAGCGCACCGTCTTCACCGCCGAGCACCGGGCGTTCGCCGAGCTGGTGCGGGCGTTCATCGACAAGGAGATCGCCCCGCACCACGAGCGGTGGGAGGCCGACGGGGTCGTCGACCGGGACGTGTGGCGGGCCGCCGGCGCCGCCGGCCTGCTCGGGTTCTTCGTCGACGAGCGTTACGGCGGCGCCGGCGTCACCGACCGGGTGTTCAGCGCCGTCCTCACCGAGGGCCTCGCCCGCGCCGGCGCGACCGGGCCCGCGTTCGGCCTGCACAACGACATCATCGGCCCGTACCTCACCGACCTCACCGACGAGGAGCAGAAGCGGCGGTGGCTGCCGGGCTTCTGCTCCGGCGACATCATCACCGCCATCGCCATGTCGGAGCCGGGTGCGGGCAGCGACCTGCAGGGCATCACCACCACCGCGGTGCGCGACGGCGACACGTACGTCCTGAACGGGCAGAAGACGTTCATCAGCAACGGCATCCTGTCCGACCTCGTCATCGTCGTCGCCCGCACCGACCCGGCGGCGGGGCACCGGGGGATCAGCCTGCTCGTCGTCGAGCGCGGCACGGCCGGCTTCGAGCGGGGGCGCAACCTCGACAAGATCGGGCAGAAGGCGCAGGACACCGCCGAGCTGTTCTTCTCCGACGTGCGGGTGCCGGCCGCGAACCTGCTCGGCGAGGAGGGGCAGGGCTTCGCGTACCTCATGCGGAACCTGCCCTTCGAGCGGCTGTCGATCGCCGTCGCCGCGCTCGCCGCGGCCGAGACCGTGTTCGAGCAGACCGTGGCGTACTGCAAGCAGCGGCAGGCGTTCGGCAAGCCGATCGGCAGCTTCCAGCACAACCGGTTCGTCCTGGCGGAGCTGGCGACGGAGCTGCGCCTCGGCCGGGTCTTCGTGGACCGCTGCCTGGTCGAGCCGGCGCTGACGGCCGAGACGGCGGCGATGGCGAAGTGGTGGTGCACGGAGTTGCAGCAGCGCACCGTGGACCGCTGCCTGCAGCTGCACGGCGGCTACGGGTACATGCGCGAATACCCGGTGGCGAAGGCGTTCCTGGACTCGCGGGTGCAGACCATCTACGGCGGCACCACGGAGATCATGAAGGAAGTGATCGGCCGGTCGCTGGGGCTGTGAGCAGCCCCGCCTCCCGCACCTGGGCCAGGGAGACCGTGGCCAGGCTGAGCTCGTGCGGCGCCGGATCGTCGACGAGGACGATCCGGCGCAGACTCGGCAGGTCCGCGAGGATCGGCCGCCACCTGTCCAGCTCGGCGGCGCTCTCCAGCACGAGCAGCTGCGGTGCGGCGTGCCGGGCGAGGTGCCGCAGCCGGTCGGGGCGCGTCGCCGGGTCGACCGCCGCCGGCACCGCGCCGAGCGAGGCGGCGGCGAGGTCGATCAGCCACTGCTCGGCCCGGCCGGGCAGGACGATCAGCAGCCTGCCGCCGGGCCGGAGCCCGATCCGGGTCAGGCCGCGGGCGAGCAGTGCCACCTCGGGGGGAAGGTCGGCGTCCATGGCGTCATTCCTGGCGCAGCATCGGCACGAGGAACTGGCGGGCGACCGCCGCCAGCTGCTCCTCGTCGTCGAGGTCGACGACCTTGCTCGGGATCGCGAGGAACGACGCCGAGACCCGGACCATCATCTCGGCGACGAGGTCGGCGTCGAGGTCGCCGGGCAGGTTGCCGGCGCGCTGCTCCTGGCGCAGCTGCCCGGCGACGAACTGCCGCACGGTGGCAAGAGTCTGCCCGCCGTCGCCGAGCATCGACGGCATGAGCAGGTCGGGCTCGGCGGCCATGAGCCCGCCGATGAGCGGGTTGCGGCGGATCGCCCGCAGCGAGCTCACGAAGCCGAACACGACCCGGTCGGCGACGGTCTCGGCCTGCTGGATGTCGGTGAGGAACACCTCGAAGTAGCGCCGGAACTCGCGGCGCACGACGTGCTCGACGAGGAGGTCCTTGGTGGCGAACCGCCGGTAGACGGTGATCCGGGAGACGCGGGCCCGCCGGGCCACGTCCTCCATGGTGGAGCGCTGGATGCCCATGCGGCAGAACTGCTCGTAGGCCGCGTCGAGGATGCGGCCGCGGGCCTCGTCGAGGTCGTCGACGCGCTCGACGGCGTCGAGGTAGGCACGCTCCAGCAACGACTGGTCCGGGTCCACGATCACCTCCTGCTGGTGCCGATTCTGCCCTGCCCGGCAGTCGATGTCACTGGATGCCTTGTGATTGCCGACACCATGTGTTGTCATCGATGATACACGGACGCGGGATGCGTTTCATCGTATCACCGCCGGTCCGGTACTCGAAGGAGGCGAAGGCATGGGCAACATCAGCCGGCGCAAAGTATTGACCACCGGCACTGCATTGGGCGCGCTCGGCGCGCTGAGCATCGCCACGCCGGCCTGGAGCTGGTCGCCCGCCGGGTCGGTGGCCGGCGCGGGACCCGGCGCCGACCCGCGCTGGGTGTGGGACGACGAGGCCGACCCGCTGGTCGCGTCACTGCTCGACCGCGGCGCCGTCCCGCAGGTCAACGCGCTGCTGCGCACCTGGACCAAGAACGGTCAGCCACTGCCCGACGGGCTGCCCGCCGACCTGCGCGACTTCATGGAGCGGGCCCGCCAGCTGCCCGCGTGGACCGACCAGCGCAAGCTGGCCCTGGCCGTCGAGTTCAACCGCAAACGCGGCCTCTACCTCGGCGTCCTGTACGGCCTGGCCAGCGGCATGATGAGCACCGTCATCCCGCACGAGGCCCGGGCCGTGTACTACTCCCAGGGCGGCGCGGACATGAAGGACCGCATCTCCAAGACCGCCAAGCTCGGCTACGACATCGGCTCGCTCAAGGCCTACCAGCCCGACGGCGAGATGATTGTGACCTGCGTCAAGACCCGCCTCGTCCACGCCGCCGTGCGACACCTGCTGCCGCAGTCGCCGTACTGGCCGGGCGCCGCCGACGAACAGATCCCGATCAGCCAGCGCGACATGATGGTCACCTGGCACAGCCTGCCGACCACCGTGATGCAGAAGCTGACCGACTGGCGGGTGCCGATCCCCGCGGCAGAGTCCGACGCGTTCCTGCACTCGTGGCAGGTCGGCGCGCACATGCTCGGCATCCGCGACGAGTACATCCCCGCGTCGTGGGCCGAGGCCAACTCGCAGGCCGCCCAGGTCCTCACCCCGGTCCTGGCGCCGACCCCGGAGGGCATCAAGCTCGCCGACATCCTGCTCAGCCTGGGCGCCGTCGTCGACGCCGGCATCCTCACCAAGCCGATCCTGGGCTCCTTCACCCGCTTCATGCTCGGCGACCAGATCGCCGGGTGGCTGCGGATCCCGCGCGAGCCGCTCTGGGACTCGCTGCTCAAGGTCGCCTGGGGGCCGTTCATCGCCGTCCGCGAAGGGCTGCTGCCCTTCCCGCTCGCCCCGCAGGCGTACTGGCTCTTCGACGAGTTCCTGCGCAAGGCGGCGCTGCTGTTCCTGTCCGAAGCCGGCCCGATCAGCATCGAGATCCCGCAGACCAACCGCCCTTCATGAATTGGACATCATCGATATGACGGAATTGAGCAGACGCAAAGTGCTGATGGCCGGCGGCGCCCTCGGGGCGCTCGGCGCGCTGAGCGTCGCGACACCGGCCTGGACCTGGGCCCCCGAAGGGTCGATCGCCGGCGCCGGCGCGGGCGCCGACCCGCGCTGGGTGTGGGACGAGGAGGCGGACCCGCTCGTCGCGTCGCTGCTCGACCGCGGCGGCGTCCCGGAGGTCAACCGGCTGCTGTGGGACTGGACCCGCAACGACCAGCCCACGCCGGCCGGCCTGCCCGCCGACGTGAAGGCGTTCATCGACCACGCCCGGCAGCTGCCGGACTGGGCCGACCGCGGCAAGCTGGAGGCCGCCGCCACCTTCAACAAGTCCCGCGGCCTCTACCTCAACCTGCTCAACGGTGTCGGCGGCGGCATGCTGAGCACCGCCATCCCCAAGGAGGCCCGCGCGGTCTACTACTCCAAGGGCGGCGCCGACATGGAGGACCGCGTCGCCAAGACGAGCATCCTCGGCTTCGCCGTCGGCGCGCTCAACGCCTACCGCCCCGACGGCAACTGCATCGTCAACGCCGTCAAGACCCGGCTCGTGCACGCCGCCGTCCGGCACCTGCTGCAGCAGTCCCCGCACTGGGACGGCACCATCCCGATCAGCCAGGAGGACATGCTCGTCACCTGGCACACCCTGCCGACCTTCGCGATGCGCAAGATGCGCGAGTGGAAGGTGCCGATCCCCGCCGCCGACGCCGAGGCCTACCTGCACGTCTGGCAGGTCACCGCGCACCTGCTCGGCATCCGCGACGAGTACATCCCCGCCACGTGGGCCGCCGCGAACGCCCAGTCCGACCAGGTCCTGCCCCGCAACATGGGACCGACCCCGGAAGGCGTCATCCTCACCGACGTCCTGCTCGGCCAGCTCGCCGAGCAGACCAGCCCCGGCAGCGTCAGCCGGCCGCTGTGCAACGCGCTCGCCCGCTACCTCGTGGGCAACCAGGTCGCCGACTGGGACGCCATCCCGCGCGAGCCGGTGTGGGACCCGCTGATCGCCACCGTCTGGCCGCCGCTCGTGAAGTTCCGCGAGGGCCTCATGCCACTGCCGCTCGTCCCCGCCGCCGCGTGGGTCGTCGACGAGGCGGTCCGCAAGTACATCCTCTTCTACCTCACCAAGGGCCAGGAGACGAAGATCGAGATCCCCACCATCAACCGGCCGTCGTGAGCGAGGGCATCCGGCGGCGGCAGTTCATCGGCTTCGTCGTCGCCGCTCCTGTACTGGTGACCGCCGCCGCACTGGATGCCCCCGCACCCGCCTCCGCCGCCGCCGACATCACCGACATCGTGGACCTCAACGACCTCATGACCGTGGCCGCCCTGCCGACCTCGGGCCTCATCTCCGTCGAGGTCACCCCGGACGGCACCGTGTCGTTCGCGCTGCCCCGCGCCGAGGTCGGGCAGGGCATCACCACCTCCAGCGCCATGCTGATCGCCGAGGAACTGTCCGTGCCACTGGACCGGGTGCGGGTGACGCTCGCCGACGCCCGGCCCGAGCTGCTGTTCAACCAGCTGACCGGCGGGTCAAACACCACCATCGCCACCTACACGCCGATCCGGGTCGCCGCCGCGATCGCCCGGACCCGGCTCCTGCAGGCCGCCGCCCAGTCCCTCGGCACCGCCGTGGCCGACCTGACCCTGCGGGCCGGAGTGATCACCGATCGCTCCGGCCGGCACCTCGACATCGGAGCGCTCGCCGTCGCGGCGGCGAGCGCCCGCACCACACAGATGACGGTGGAGCTCACCGCCCGCGAGAGCTTCACCGTCATCGGCAAGCCCCACAACCGCGTCGACGCCCGTGACGCCGTCACCGGCCGCAAGCGCTTCGCCATGGACCTCGACGTCCCCGACGCCAAACCGACCATGGTCTGCCGCCCGCCGACCATCAACGGCAAGGTCGGCTCGGTCGCCAACCTCGCCGAGGTCCAGGCGATGCCCGGCGTCACCCACGTCGTCGTCATCGGCACCGGCGTCGCCGTCCGCGCCCAGACGTTCGGCCAGTGCGTCGACGCCGTCCGCGCCCTCCGCGTCACCTGGCGGCCCGGCACCGCCCAAGGCAAGTCCGACCAGACCATCCGGCAGGAGCTCGCCCTCGCCGAGCTGCCGATCGGGCTGCGGCCGCCGACCCCGGCCGTCGACGCCCGCTTCACCTTCCACTTCCGCAACAACAGCGCCCTGGAGCCCAACTGCGCCATCGCCGACGTCCGCGCCGGCCGCGCCGAGATCTGGTCGGCGCTCAAGGCACCGATCGTCGCCAAGCAGGCGATCGCCGCCAGGCTCGGCCTGCCGGCCGGCGCCGTCACCGTCCACGTCACCGAGGGCGGCGGCTCGTTCGGCCGCAAACTGTTCTTCGACGCCGCCCTCGAGGCCGCCGAGGTGTCCCAGAAGATCGGCAAGCCGGTGAAGCTCATGTGGCACCGCGCCGACGACTCCCGCCAGGGCCGCGTGCACCCGATGGCGACGTCGCGGGTGCGCGCCGCGTACCTCGGCAACACCGTCCTCAGCTACGACCAGCGGCACACCAGCGTCGCCACCGACCTCAGCCACGGCCTCGGCGAGATCATCACCGCCTTCGCCGCCCGGCTGCCCGTCGGCGACATCGGCTTCTCCGAGACGTTCTTCCAGCTCAGCCAGACGATGTCATACGACTTCGGGGTCACCAGCCGGCTGCTCAACGAGACCGACAAGGGCTTCAACACCGGCAGCATGCGCAACGTCTACTCGCCCGACGTCACCTGCGCCCGCGAGCTCGTCGTCGACCAGCTCGCCGCCCGCATGGGCCGGGACCCGTACCAGTTCCGCCGGGCCTTCCTGCGCGACGACCGCTCCCGCGCCGTCCTCGACCGGGTCGCCACCGCCGGCGGCTGGGGCCGTTCCCTGCCGGCCGGCGTGGCGCAGGGCATCGCGCTGCACGCCGAGTACAAGGCCGTCAGCGCCGTCCTCGTCGAGCTCGACTGCCGGCCCGCCACTGTCAACCGCCCCGTCCGCGACGGCGTCGCCGGCCCCCGCGTCACCCGCGCGGTGGTCGCCGTCGACGTCGGCCTCGCCGTCAACCCGCGCGGCCTGGAGGCGCAGATGATGGGCTGCGTCATGGACGGCATCGCCCTGGCGCTGACGTCCAGCCTGCACCTGCGCGACGGGTACTTCCTCGAGGCCAGCTGGGACAACTACTTCTACACCCGCCAGTGGAACACCCCACCCGACCTGCAGGTCATCGTCATGCCCAGCACGTCCGAGCAACCCGGCGGCGCCGGCGAGCTCGGCGTGGCCGCGTCGATGGCCGCGGTCGCGTGCGCCTACGGCCGGGCCACCGGCACCATGCCGACCACGTTCCCGATCAACCACGGCACGCTGGCCTTCACCCCCAAGCCGACCGTCCCGCCGATCCCGCCGTCGCCCACCGACGGGCTTGCATAGGAGCCGCTCGCATGCCCCAGCACACCTTCCGCGTCAACGGTTCGCAGGTCACCGTCGACGCCGCCGACGACGAGCGCCTGCTGTGGGTGCTGCGCGACCTCCTCGGGATCACCGGCCCCAAGTACGGCTGCGGCATCAACGTCTGCAAGGCGTGCACCAGCCACCTCAACGGCCGGGCCGTGAACCCGTGCGCCATCCCGGTGAAGGACCTCGGCCCCACCGACGAGGTCACCACCATCGAGGGCCTGGCCGCGACCGCCGGCCGCGACCTGCACCCCATGCAGCAGGCATGGCTCGACCATGACGTGGCCCAGTGCGGCTACTGCCAGCCCGGCCAGATCATGGCCGCCGTCGACCTCGTCCGCCGCACCGCCGCCGAGGGCCGCGACATCACCGACGCGGACCTCGACACCCTGCGCAACATCTGCCGCTGCGGCACGTACCCCCGCATCCGCGCCGCCATCAAGGACGGCGCGAAGCGCATGTAGCGCGGAAGGCGACACCAACCGAGGTCCTCACGGACGCCGCGCACGTGTACCCGGCGATCCTCGACGAGCTGATCCCGTCAACGTGGCACCACGTCGAGCAGTACGCCAACAACCCGATCGAGGCAGACCACGGTCAGCTCAAGCACCGGCTCAGAACCACCATCTGAAGACCGGCCACACTTGCCCGAACGCGCCCTCCGATGGGCGAATGCAACAGCGCCGTGCAGGGCGAGCCGAACCGGCTCGCCCCGCACTCGCGCCGGCTTGCTCAGCCGACGCCCAGCATGGCGTCCTCGTGCACGTGGATGCCGGCACCGATGGTGAGCATGTCCGACTCGCTCAGGGCCAAGCCCTCCCAGAACTGAACCAACAGGTAGACGCCGTTGGGCTGCTTGATCCAGAGGGTCTGGGTCCAGAGGGTGGTGGGGTCGGTGACGTCTCGCGCCGGCGGCGTGGCATCTTGCGCTGGCGGCGTGGCAGCGGATGACGATGCCGGTGCCTGCGGTACCAGAACGCCCTCCAGGCCGCCGACCTTGACCTTCTTGCCCTGCGGAACATACTGCGAATCCCTGGACTGCAGCATGATGCCGATCTTGCCGACGAAGCTCTGCGGGTTCTTGTCGAGGGCGTCCTTCGGCGCCAGGATCAGCTCGGCCGTATTGTCGGCCTGGATCTCGAACCCGTCCGGGACCTTGTCGATGGTGTAGCCCTTGGGCTGGCTACCCGTGTAGGCGACGAGCCGGATGCCGCCGGCCGGCCGCTGACCCTGGCTCTGCGCCGCGGTCGGCGCCGCAGGGGCCGGGACGTCGGTGGTGACGATCACGAGGCCGGCCGCCAGCACGGCCACGGCGAACGCGGACCCGGCGAGCGCCTGCATGGTACGGCGCTTACGCAATGCGCGGCGTCCACGGTCGAGGTCGGCGTTGATGTCATCCATGGTCGGCGTGACCTCCGGGCCCGCGAGAATGTCGAAGCGGCGATGCATGTCCATGTTCTTCCTTTTCAGGAAAGGGCCGGGGCGGCCGGACGGATTTCCAGAGCGGTACGCAGGTGAACCAGCGCGCGGGAGGTCTGGCTCTTCACCGTGCCCTCCGAACAGCCGAGAACCTCGGCGGTCTCGGTCACGGTGAGATCGTGGAAGTAGCGGAACACCACGGCGGCGCGCATCTTCGGCGCCAGCTCGCGCAAGGCGATCCGCAAGCCGTCGGCCATGGGCTCGCTACGCTGATCGGTCCGTGGCACCTCCGGCAACTCGGCCGTGGGGCGCTCCCGCCGCCGCCACAGTCGCCGCCGTTCGTCAGTCAGTGCGTTGACGAGGGCGCGCCGCATATAGCCTTGCGGGTTGTCGGCGCGCTGGAAAGACGGCCAAGCTACATACAGCTTGGTCAGTGTCGACTGCACGAGGTCCTCGGCCAGGTGGTGGTCGCCCGCGGTCAGCAGCGTGGCCGTCCGGAGCATTCCGGCGCGCTGTGCCAGCACGAATTCGTGGAACTGCTTGTCTCGATCGCCTCTCACACCCCGCATGACGGATGCGCCGGCGCCGAGGTTGCATGACCCGGAAGTTCGCCGGTGCCGGTCGGTCCGCGCGGTCCCCGGCCCCGGGGCTCAGTGAGGTTTTCCGGGTAATCCGGTGGCCAGGGGATCGTGCTCCGCGTGCGACGATGCCTGCGGCGACCCGGTCAACCATCACTACCTCGACGGCAAGTTCCTCCTAAGGTTGGCCGATGGCTGACGTACCAAAGCTGCGCGATGCCGGCTGGGCGCTGATCGTGGTCATCGCCTGGCCGCTTGCCAAGGTGTACGGCGACCCCGACGCTGCGAGCCTGCGGTCCGCTGCCGCCGAGGCGCCGTACAACCGGATCTCGGCGCAGCACGCCAACATCAGCCGGGGGTATGCCTGGGTGTTCTTCGCGCTCTGCGGGGTCCCCATCGCGATCATCAGCGCCTGGGGCGCCGGCCCGTTGCTCGGTCGGGCCGTCGAGACCTGGACCGGCGCCGTGGGCATCGGTGTGGTGGTTGTCGGGTTCGCGATGTCGGGGTTGAGTTTCGCCAGGTCTGCCGCGGCCCGGCGCGCCTACTCCGACCGCCCGCCGTCGAGGCGGCGGAACCGGCCGTCCATGCCGCCACCGGCCGCGGACGGTCCGGCGTGGGCAATATGGTGCAGCCGGCCGTCGTCGTGGGACCTGGTGCCGGCGCTGCTCGTCGGCGCCTTGTTCGTGCTTGGCTCGCTGCCCTGACCGGACCGCCGATCGCTCGAGGTCGCCTCGAACGCGTCTGACTTGTAGCGACGTGCGGGACGCGATGCTGCATGCCTGACAAGTGAGCGGTTGGCGACCCATCAGCGGCCGGCTCGCTCATGCCCCTACCCGTGGCGGCATGATCAGCACCGAGGGATCTCTGCCGCGCGCGTCTCCTGCTGCGACCCCGCGGCGCCGGTGGCTGACCGTGCTGCTGTGGCTGCTCATCGCGCCGTTCGCGGGATGGGCGACGACGCGGGTGTTCGGCCTGGAGAGCGGCTACCTGACCATCCAGCTCATCGCCTTCACCCCGTACGTCGCGGTGGCGTCATTGGTACCGCCGGCGCTCGCGATGCTGACGAAACGGATCTGGCCGGCGGTCGCGGCGGCGGCGGTGACGATCGCGTTCGCCGCGTGCGTCCTGCCGCGCTGGATCGCCGACGCCGACGTTCCGGCAGGGCCGACGCTGCGGGTGATGACCGTCAACATGCTCTACGGCCAGGCCCGGCCCGACCAGATCGTGCGCCTCGTCCGCGACGGCGCCGTCGACCTGCTCGCCGTCCAGAAATACACCGCGGAAGGGCGTGCCGCACTGCGTGCGGCACGGGCTGGAGGAGACACTGCCGGACGCGGTCACCTATCCGCGGGCCGACGCGGGCGGCTCGGCCGTCTACAGCCGCCTCCCGCTCACGGACAAGGGATACCGACAGCCCGCCGGCGGCTTCATGCAGGCACACGCCAGAGCGCAGGTGCCGGGCGCCGCGCAGGTGTACGTCGAGTCGGCGCACCCGTGCGCCCCGATGGGCCGCACGACGGACGCCTGCTGGCTGGCCGATCTCGCGGCGCAGCCGGCGGCGACCCCGGACGGGCCGGTCAACCTGCTCATGGCCGCACTTCCAGGCGACGGTAAGGCGCAATCCGTATGATCACGCGAAGCCGCTCCTCGGTCCGCTGGCTGGTGGCCGCGTTCGTCGTGGCCGGCGTACTGGCCGGGGCGGCGGTCGTGGCGCATCGGTTGCAGGCGGGGCACCGGGCACCGCTGGACGCGTTGCTGGTGCCTCCGTCGACTATCGGCCTGCTGTCGGGAGAGCAATGGCAGGAGGATTCCGCGCGGGCGGTCGGCGGGGAGCTCACCAGGCAGTGGGTCAACGCCAGGAGCCGGGACCGTTTCGTGCAGAGCATCATCGAGCACTCGGGTGGGGCCGCGGCGCGGTACGGATACTCCGCGGAGGATCCGCGCATCAATGACCGTGAGGATTTCGGTCCCGAAGGAGTGCGTGAAACCCCGCTCGGCGTGCCTGTGTCAGCGGATCAGTCACTCATCTACTGCCTTCTGACCGGGCGGCAGAACGAGCCGTGCTCGCTGTGGGTGTACTGGTCGCGATACGGCCTGTACACGGTGAAGATCTACTATCGCGAACCAGGTCTCGACGCCGCCCGGTTCGCGGAGATAGTCAAGATCGTGGACGCGAGAATCTCGGCGGTGCTGGACTGATCGAACCGGTCGTGGACCTGCCACGTGCGCAGGGCCACGATCGGGATCGTCAGTTGGTGAAGGCGAGGTGGTCGATGGTGATGCTGCTGTCGCCGCCACCCGCGGTGACCGCGCTCCTGGAGACGTGCCGCGACCACCGCACTGCCTGGACCGCCACGCCCGCGCCGGCGCAGCTGGGCTTCGCCAAGCAGACGCTGAAGGACATCGGCCGGACGTCATCCGTCGCCGAGCCCGCGAACGTTCTGGAGTCGCTCGAAGACCTCGCCGCGCAGACATACACCGCCACGGTGGCCCAGACGCAGGACGGCAAGGTCGCCGGCACCGCAGCCTGCGTCCTGCCCGCCGAGGCGGGGCATCAGGCCGTTGCATCGCCTCGTCACCATCCAATGCCCGGTGCCCGCACAGCAGATCGGCACCACCCGGGCGCCGCCGCCCGGCTCCTGACGCGGCAGCCACCACCTGATCCGCGACCGTCGGCACCTTCGCCGAAACCTGCTGTCCGACCGCCTAGTCCACGTCCGCGTAATCCCGGCCCGCCGCCGATGGCACGGACGGTGTCGACGGCTCGGACGGCGCTGGCTCCGGCTCCGGCCAGGTCGCCGGATCCAGCCGGGACAGCCGGGGAATGGCACCCGCGTCGCCCAGGGCGGTGAGCAGCTCGGCCGGGGCGCCGTGGACCACGGCCTCACACATGGCCGTGTAACCCCGCTGGTCGACGGCGTTGACGTCGGCGCCGGCGGAGAGCAGGCGGGTCAGCACGCCGGCGTGCTCGAACTGGTGGATCCGGTGCAGCAGCGTCCTGCCGACACTGTCACGGACCTGCGGGTCCATGCCCTCGTCGAGCAAGGAGCCGACCACCCTGCCGCCGCCGTGGTGCATGCGGCGCCACAGGTCGCGGCGATACTCGGCGAGTCGCCGGGGCAGCCGGCCCCCACCCTGATGCCAGGCCACCTCGGCGGCGAAACAGCCTTGCAGCGACCCGCCGAACGCGCGCAGCGCCAGCTCACGCCGTCGCTCCTCGGCGGTGTGGTCGAGCGGCTCCAGCTGCCCGCCCCGCAGGGCGAGCCAGTGCCAGTCCGGGCCGCAGCGAACCCTGACCCGCCCACCCTCCCGGAAACCGGCCGGCGTGCGGGACGCGGACGGCACCAAATCCGGAGCAGCCACGCTGGACGGGAAGAGGGCGGCCCGCACCAGCGGATGCACCTCCGCGACGTCGAGCCGCCCGTGCTGGACCAGCTCCAGGTCGACCGCGCCGCGCAGCAGCGACGAGTGCAGGCAGAACTCGACCGAGGTCGGCTCCTCGGGCCGCGCCCGCCCTCCATACGCCCCTGTCTGGTCGTCATCGGCGACAGCGACCCGGTTGCGCCGGCCGGCGACCTCGAGCCGCAGCTGCTTGGAATACAACGACAGCCACTTGAGCCCGTCGGAGCGCAGCTCCCACGACTGCTGCCCATACTGCGCGGCGACCCGCCGCAGCTCGACCGCCGCGAGCCGCGGGTTCGTGAGGCGCAGCAACTCCCGGTCATCGCGCATGTGCCGGCGGGACTTCGGCGCGTCGATGATCCAGCCGGCCGACACCCACGGATCGTTCACCCAGGTCGACTCGTCGACCGGCAGCGCCCGCAGCTCGTGTGCCCGGCGCGCGTCCCACATGTGCGGCGGCACCGGAAACACCGGTCCTGGCGAGATGTCGCCGACGCGCACCGCACGCAAACTGAGGCGCTGCGACGCGGAGACCCACCGCGGCGACCGGACGCCCAGGACGACGGTCTCCGCCGTGACCGGTCCTTCGGGTGCGAGCACGTAGCGGATCCCCGGCAGCAGCGCCGCCGTGCCGTCCAGCGCCCGTGGCAGGTGCCAGCGCAGCAGGTCCGGCGCGAACCCTGCGAGCAGGTCGGCGACCGGCCCGGCGTCGTCGAACGCGACCGTGACCCGCGCCGCCTCGCACGCGGCCCGCCAGTCGCCGCGCTCCCGCGCCTCGGTGCATTCGGCGATCATCCATGCGGGAACCGCATACCGGCGGATCAGCCGCCACTCATCCAGCGCCGCGAACGGCCCTCCGACCATCGTGCACCCCCGTCTCACCCCGGATGCTACGAGGACCCCCTGACATTTTTCGGCGGCGACCACCTGCTCAGACGAGGCGCTGGATCGGCGCGCCGGTGAGCACGGTCCGGTCCGGCAGGTCTTCGACCAGTTGCGGCGGATGATCGTCGCGACCGCAGGTGCCGAACACCGGATCGTCGCCGTGACCGGCGCCTATCGGGCCTTCACCGACCGGGAAGACATGATCGGCCTACCGCTGCGGGAGGTGTTTCCCGCCGCCCTGCCCCAACAGGTCCTCACCCCGTTCGACCAGGTGCTGGCCAGCGGCCAACCGCTCGTGTTGCACGAGTACCGCGCGCAGGTGGACCGACCGAACTCAGGCGGCCGGATCGACTTCTACGCCGACCTCGACTTCACCCCACGCCTCGGCCCCGACGGCGCCGTTGTCGGCGTGACCTGCGACATGACCGATGTGACCCAACGGGTCCAGGAACGCCTGGCGGCGCGGGCCCAGCTCGACGACGCCGAACGCCGCTATGGGCACGCCCAGCAGCTCGTCGATGCACTGCAACGCGAACTCCTGCCGCCCGGCGTACCGGTCCTGCCCAGCGTGCAGATGGCCGCGAGCTACCTCCTGGCCGACTCCGACATCGCCGCCGGCGGCGGCTGCGGGCACCGGCCGGTGGTCGATGAACCGCGGGACCTGCCCGACCTTTGGCGGGCCGTCCGCGACACGGGCGAGCAGGGCGGGGTCCAGGTAGGCCATGTCCAGGTCGAGGCCGGCGAGGGTGCTGTGCCAGTCACGGTCGTGCGGCACGGAGATGAGCACGTCGCCGGGCCCGGCGGTCTGCTCCGGCTCGCTGCTCCAGGAGGCGGTGCCCGCGCACACCCGTGCGATCGGAATGACGCCCAGGGCCACGCACTGCGCGCTCAACCGCATCCGAGGGTCACCTGGCTGAACCAGGCCTCGGGGCTGAGGTCGGTGGTGGTGATCCGCAGTGAGGAGGACGGGTCACTCACGCTCAGCCGCATCCGAGAGTAGACGTCGGTGAGCAACTGCTCGGCCACATCGACATCGCTGGTCTCGAACACCGCGGTAGCTATCGTGATCTCCCGTCACCGTCGGCGCGTGCATCGGGCGCGACCCGGGACTGCCGGGGACCGGTTACCGGAGGGCGTGTCCGTCCCGTCGGTCGGGTGGAGATTCAGTATCGGCAGGCTCCGCCGGCGTGTCCAGGCGCGTGTCGGTGGGGTGAGAGCTCGGCGCCGGCGGCGCTGGCCGGTGGCGAGCCTAGAGCCGTTGGTGGTGTGCGGTGAGGTCGGGGAGGCTGTGCAGGTCCTTGACGACGAGGGTGGCGACCTCGTTGAGGCGGCGGTTGCTGCGGCGGGCGTACTCGCGGATCAGGTTGAAGGCGGTGTCGACGCCGATGCTGTGTGCCTGGGCGATCGCGCCTTTGGCCTGCTCGATGACGATCCGGCTGTTGAGGGCGCCCTGCAGCTGTTCGGTGACAGCGTCCCCGTGGCTGATGGCGCGCCGCTGCAGCAGGCTGATCGCGGCGACGTCGGCGAGGGCCTGCACGATCGGGATGTCGGTGTCGTCGAGGTCGCCGGCGGTGGTACCGAAGACCCCCATGACGCCGATCACGTCGTGGCGCAGTCGCAGCGGGAAGGCGTGGGCGGACCGGTAGCCGGCGGCCGCGGCGCGTGGCGCGAACCGCGGCCAGCGAGCCGTGGCATCGCACAGATCGGTGCCGTGCACCGGCTCGGCGGTACGGAAGGCATCAAGGCAAGGGCCGTGCCGTTGCAGTTGATACAGCTCCAGCAGGTTCGTGGTCTCGTCCGACGCGGCCACGAACTGCAGGTGACCGTGCGGGTCGGCCAGCAGCAGTCCGACGGTCGAGCCGGCGAGGAGGTCCGCCACCCGGTCGGCGAGCATGTGCAGGAACTCGATGATGTCGAACTCGTCGACGAGGGTGTCGGCGACCGCGACGAAGACTTCCGCGAGACGTCCGGCCGAAATGGTGCTCATGCGTGCCTCCGGCTCGCACGGGTGCCGATGCGCCACCGACGGACGATTGTGCCGCCGGCGGGATCAACCGTGGCCGTCCATCGACGATCTGACATGCAGCGCTCCACAGTTCCATCGGCCGTGCCACCCTCGCGCTCGGCGGCCACCACGGGCGCACGGAGGCTGCGGACAGTGCCTCCCAGCACGAGGTGTCCGCAAGACATGCCGCTCTGACACGCGCAGGACGGCGATGGCACCGGCGGGCGGCAGAACGCAGCTCCGGAGTCAGCTTGCATCGCGCGTACTGACGAACGCTATGCGGAGAACGCGGAACATCCGGCTCGACTACTACGAAAAACGAAGCCGGCGCCGGGACCGATGGCGCTAGTCGGCGTTCAACCCCCGGCGCAGCATGTGCAGCAACTGGGTGAGCAGCCGCGAGACGTGCATCTGGGACAGGCCGAGTTCCGTGGCGATCTGTTCCTGGGTGAGGTTGCCGAAGAACCGGAGCGTCACGATCCGCTGCTCCCGCAGGGGAAGCCTGTTCAACAGCGGGCGTAACGCTTCGCGTTCCTCGGCCCGCTCGAGGTTCGGATCGGCGGTGCCGAGCAGGTCGCCGAGGTCGGCGGTACGGTCACCGCCGGCGGTGGGCGCGTCCAGCGACAGCGACCGGTACACGCGGGTCACTTCGAGGCCCTCGATGATGCTTTCCTCGGTCATGCCCAGGCGGGCGGCGAGGTCCGTGACCGCCGGGCGAGGTGCCGGGCCAGCGGCAGGTACAACTCGTCGGTCGCCCGCCATCCGGCGCGTCGCGCGTCCGGGACGACCGGGTCACCGCGGCCGTTCACAGCACGGGTGGCGGCCCTTCGCGCGCAATCCGCGGTGGTGGTCTCCCGGGACGCGGCAGGTGCACGGCGGTGCTCGCCCAAGGCCGGGGGCGTCGAGCGGCGGACAGTCGTGGACATGGACGGGTGCTCCTTGCCAGTGACGCAACTCCCCGCCGGGCACGAGTCGACCGTTGTCGGGTCGACCGGCGAAACCGTCGGGTCAGCACTGAGCGCGCTGCCGTTGCATACGATGAAGGCGTCCGCGAGGTCCAGGCGGCTGGTCGAAGGTGGCAGCATCGGCGAATGTACTGCGGATGCGCCGTGGTGCGTCGTGTCCGCGGGCAGCAACAGGTAGGTCCGGGCTGCCACTGAACGATGTGCGGTCCTGATTCACAGGGTACTGCAGTTTGAAGATCAGAGACACCACTCGGCCAGGCCCGCGGCGGCTTGGCCGGACTGAGTGGACGTGACCAGTCAATCCGTCGACGCGATGGCGTCCTTGATCGCTTGCGCGTCGCTGTCGAGGAGCGACCTTTCGCGTTCCGGCGGGTTGGTCTTGAGGGACCAGCCGTCTCCTGCGTGGCGGGGGATGACGTGCAGGTGGAAGTGGAAGACCGTCTGGAAGGCGATTTCGCCGTCACAGACGAGGACGTTGATTCCTTCACAGCGCAGGGTCGAGCGGCGCAAGGCTCGTGCCAGGGCATGACCGACCGACCAGACGTGAGCGCTCGTGGCCGCGTCGAGGTCTTCGAGACCGACCGCATGCCCGCGTGGCACGACGAGGAGATGGCCGGGCGTGACGGGGTTCAGGTCCATGAAGGCGACAACGGTCTCGTCCTCGTACACCACACTGGCCTCGGCCTGTCCGGCCGCGATCGCGCAGAAGATGCACCCCTGTGCCGCCGATGCCCCGTTCTGTGTCATGTGCGCAAGAGTTCCAGCGCGCTCAGACCGATGCAATGCAGTTCTCGCCGGCGCCACCCGACGAACATGCGTTCAGTTGCCGGCGAGATGGGTGATGAGGAAGTCGACGCGTTCGGCCTGCAGGTCGGTGGGGATGCGGCCGCCTTCGGACAGGACGGCCATGCCGTGCAGGGCGCTCCAGACGACCTCGGCGGCCAGTTCGCGGCGGGTGTCGTCCGGGCGGAAGCAGTTGACGAACTCGTCGAAGCCGGCCTGCAGTGCCGGCGGCGTCTCGGCGCTGGCGAATTTCAGGTTGCTGGGCAGGATGAACATGGCCTGGTAGAGGGCGGGTCGCTGGGCCGCGAAGTCCAGGTATGCGACGCAGACGGCCCGCAGGGCCTCGCCGGGTTCGGCGGCCGCCTGCCGCGCGTGGCGCAGGTGCTCGGCGAGTTCGCCGAACCCGTCCAGGGCCACGGCGCTGACGATGGCGTCCTTGCCGTTGAAGTGGCTGTACAGCACCGGCTGGCTGTATTCGACGCGCTCGGCCAGTCGCCGGGTGGTGACCGCCTCCCAGCCTTCGGTCTCCGCGAGCTCACGCGCGGCGGTGACGATCAGCTGGTGACGGTGGGCCCGTTCCCGCTCGCGGCGCTCACTGATGGCGGACATCACCACATCCTAGCAACGCTAGACATCCTGTCGCAGAAAATCTATCGTTGCTACGTTGTCTAGCGCCGCTAGCAACATTGCCATCCAGAGGGAGTCGCTGATGCTCATCTACGTTGCCAACGTGCTTGCCGGACTGATCGGAGCGGGCTGCATCCTCATGGGTGCGAATGCGTTCCGGGCGCCACAGGCGGCGGCCGGCTTCGGCATACCTGACACCCCGACCGGCGACCGCGCCTTCCAGGCATGGCTGGGCGTCAAGGCCGTGCGGGACATCGGCGCGGGAGTCTTCGTCCTCATCCTGCTGGCCGGCGCGACCCCCCACCTGCTGGGCTGGTTCATGCTGGCCGCCGCCGGCATCCCCGCCGGCGACGCCCTGATCGTGTTGCGCAGCAACGGCCCCAAGGCGGTGGCGTACGGCGTCCACGCGGCGACCGCGGCCGTGATGGTGGCGATCAGCGTGCTCCTGTTCGTCGCATGACCACACGGCACGCCCCGCCGACCGAAGCCCTACGGTCGGTCGGCGTCCGGCAGCGGCAGCACGAAACCGCGGTCCTCGTCGGCGGCTGTCCAGGGGGCGTCGCGGTCGAGCATCCCCGACAGCCGCTCCACCTCCGGCAGGAGGCGCGCCGCGAACATGAGCTCGCCGACGCCCACGCACGCGGCGGCGATGACCAGGCCGGTCGCCGGTGCGACGGCGACCGTCGACGCGGCGAGCAGCCCGCACACGGCGCGCATGCGCAGGCAGCCGCGGGCGAGGCTGGGGAACTGTGCCGCGGCACCGGCGTCGCCTGCCGCCGCGACACCGAGGGCGAGACTGATCGCCGCGACCGCGACCGCCGGGTCGTACTCCGGTAGCTGGATCACGATCGCGCCGGCCACCGCGAGCAGCGCGGCACCGGACTGCAACCATCGGGTGCCGCCGTACCGGGCGCGTAGCAGCTGCCCACCGCCGAAACGGCCGAGGGCGACGAACAGCAGCCATAGGCCGACCGCGGCGGCGCCGAACGTCCGCGCCGACGACGGCCACGCCATCGCGACGACCGCGAGCAGCAGGCTCAGCAGGCCGAAGCTCGTCACCGCCCACCAGCCGAGCACGCCGTTGAGGGGACCTGCCTGGCGCCCGGCGGCGCGCAGCCAGACGTGGGCCTGTCGCGGTGCGGCCCGCAGCGTGGCCATGGCGTCGAGTTGCATGAGCCGCCTCCTTCGATCGGGGTCGGCTACCTGATGCCCGCCGCACCGGTCGATCGAACGCAGTGCGGTGCGGACAGCACCATCGTCCTCGGATCCGGTCGCGTGGGTCACGGATCCGGGGGTACGACACCCGAACGGGACCGCGCCGCGGGGAATCAGGCCGTGGGGCGGTCCACCCGGTAGACGTGGTGCCGCCGGTCGTCGACCGGGTTGTCGGGCTCCAGCTCGGCGTGGGCGACGCGGGCCAGGCCGGCCTTCTCCAGCATCCGCCACGACGCGACGTTGTCGGCGTGCACCGGCACGATCACGCACTCGGCGTCGTCGTGCTCGGCCCACAGGCGCTCGAGCGCCGAGCGGATCATGCGGGTGCCGATCCCGTGCCCGACGTCCGCCACGTCGCCGATCAGGTAGTCGATCGTCATCGCCCGCGGCGGCACCGTCATGGCCGGTGTCATCTCCCGGACGTATTCGGGGTAGTCGTGCCAGAAGGAGCGCTGCACCAGCCCGAGCGGTGCGCCGTCCAGGAACGCCAGGAGGTCCTCGTTGGGTTCCTCGCGGCGGGCGGAGGGTCCGAAGTCGCGTTCGACGGCCTCCGCCGACGTCTCGTGATTCCACCACCGGGCCACGTGCGGTGCCGCCAGCCACTGGGCCAGCAGCGGGAAGTCCCGCGGGGTGACGTGCCGCCAGGTCATCATGATGCTGACGGTAACAGCATCCGGTTACCGTCAGCATAGAGTATTTCGCATGCACGATGTGGAGCTGCCGGTCCTGGGCACCGAGCCGCTGGTGGTGGAGTTCGCCAACACGCTGCACGGCGGCGAGGACTTCCTCGGCACGGCCGAGCTGTCGAAGCTGTGGTGGACCACCGCCGGCGTGCGACCGGCACGCGACGCGGCCGCTGCCAGGGCCCTGCGCGACAGCGTCCACGCGCTGTTCACGGCGGCGGTCACCGGCACCGCACCGCCCGCCGCCGCGATCGCGCACGTGAACGCGGCCGCGGCACAGGCGCCGACGTATCCGCACCTCGTCCGGCGGCCCACCGGCGAGCTGGTGGCGGACCGCCGGGGCACCGCGACCGGCGACGTGGCGCTGCTCGGCTCCCTGGCCGCCGCCTGCGCCGGACTGCTCACCGACGGCCGGGCCGGCCTGCTGCGCCGTTGCGAGACCCCGGACTGCTGCCTGTTCTTCGTGCAGCATCACCCGCGCCGCCGGTACTGCCACGAGTCCTGCGCCCATCGCGACCGGCAGGCCAGGTACTACCGCCGCCGCACCCCGTCCTGACGGCGCTACCCGGACGGCGTGCGGCGGCACCCAGCGAAGCCGCCGCCGGGAGGACCGCGCCGGACGTCCGGCCGTGACCCGGACGGCGTGCCACCGGCACCCAGCGAAGCGACCGCCGGGAGGACCGCGCCGGACGTCCGGCCGTGTCCGCCGGCGTCCGCCGGGGTCCGGGATCGGCGTCGCGGCCCGCCGCGGATCGGCAAAGTGGCTCTCGCCGCTGACGCCGATCCTGAGGAAGCCGCCATGCCAGAGCTGCCCGAGCCGCCGAGTCTCGTCGCCGACCGGATCGACGCCTGCCGCCTCGAGGGCTGGACGGTCACCACCCGGGACATGTGGACGGTGCTCGACCCGCCCGGGCGGCCGGAGCGGGTGCAGGGCTGGAAGCTGCACGTGTCGGCGACCGTGTGGTCCGCGCCGGAGGTGCTGCGCCGGTGTCTGGACCTCATCGTGGCGACCGCGACGTCGTTCAAGTTCGCGAGCACCGTCTCGGACGTGCAGCGGCTCAACGACTTCCAGTGCCCCCGCGGGCAGTCCGGCAAGTTCATCACGGTGTACCCGCTGGAGCGGGCCACGCTCACCGAGCTCGCCGAGCGCCTGCACGAGGCGACGGCGGGCCTGCCGGGGCCGGTCATCCTGTCCGACCGCGCCTACCGTCCGGGCAGCCTCGTGCACTACCGGTACGGCGCGTTCGACGGCTTCCGGGTGCTCGGCAACGACGGCACGTACCGCGACTGCGTCCTGGACCCGGAGACGAACCCGGTCGATGACAAGCGGCCGGCGGTGTTCGACCCGCCGGCGTGGGCCGAGCTGCCGTTCGCCACGGATCCACCGGCTGCCGGCGGGAGCGGCGGGGGCGGCGGGGTGCTGCTCAACGAGCGCTACGAGGTGCGCGGCGCGATCCGGCACGCGAACAAGGGCGGCGTGTACCGCGCCCTGGACCGCACCACCGGCGCCACCGTGCTGGTCAAGGAGGCCCGGCCGCACGTCGGCACCGACGCGGAAGGCCGCGACGCCCGCGACTACCTGCGGCACGAGGCCGCCATGCTGCGGCACCTGGCCGGGCTGGGCGTGGTGCCCGAGTTCGTCGACGAGTTCGAGCAGGGCGGCCACGCGTTCCTCGTCGAGCAGTTCCTCGACGGGCGGACCCTCGCCGAGGCGGGCGGGGCGTCGGTGCGCGGCTCGGACGCGCCGCCGGAGCCCGCGGACACGCTGGGCGTCGCGCTGCGGCTGGCCCGGATCCTCAAGGCGGTGCACGGGCGCGGCGTGGTGCTGCGCGACCTGAGCCCCAACAACGTGCTGGCGCTGCCGGACGGCACGCTGCGCCTGATCGACCTGGAGCTGTCCGCGCGGTGCACCGGGCCCGGGTCCGCGGATCCGGTCCACGGCGACGGCCACGGCACCCCCGGCTTCAGCGCGCCGGAGCAGTTCCGGAACGCACCCGTGGACGCCGCCGTGGACCTGTACTCGCTGGGCGCCCTGGTGCTGTTCCACGCGACCCGGCGCAACCCGCGACTGGCGCTGGACGAGCCGCCGCACCGGACCCTCGAGGAGCGCGTCGCGGGCCGTACCGTCGCGCCGGCGGTGCCGGAGACGCTCGCCGATCCGGTGCGCCGGATCGTCACCGGGCTGATGCGCGCCGAGCCGGGTGAGCGCCTGCCGCTCGCCGAGGTGATCGCCCTGGCCCGCCAGACCCCGCCCGCCGACCCCACCACGGACCGGCCGGACGATCCGGACGGCTGGTGGGAGGAGCTCGTCGGCGGCGTGCTCGGCCACCTCGCCGCGACGGTCACGCCCGACACCGGGCCCCGGCTGTGGCGGGAGTACGCGCTGGGCGAGACGGCCGAGCCGTGCGCCGTGCAGTACGGCAGCGGCGGCGTGCTCGCGATGCTCAGCGGTCTGCGCTGCCACGGCGCCGGTGGGACGATCGGCGGCCTCGTCGACGAGCTCGCCCCGGTCGTGCTGCGCCGGCTCACCCGCCACCTCGACACGGTCCCGCACCGGCTGCCCGGCCTGCACTTCGGCTTCGCGGGCACCGCCTGGGCGCTGTTCGAGGCCGGCGCCGCGTTCGACCGGCCCGACCTCACCGACCGGGCGGTCGCCCTCGCCGAGGGGCTGCCGACGGTGTGGCCGAACCCGGACCAGACCCACGGCCTGGCCGGCCTCGGCACGGCGCTGCTGCACCTCGCGGCGGGCACCGGAAGACCGGAAACGGCCCGGCGCGCGGTCCGCTGCGCCGAGGCGATCCTGGCCGCCCGCGACCCGGCCGCGACCGCCTGGACGGTGCCGGCCGGCTTCGACTCCACGCTCGCCGGTCACCGCTCCCACGGTTACGCCCACGGCACCGCCGGCATCGGCGCGTTCCTGCTCGCCGCGGCCGCCCACACCGGCCGGGACGACTTCGCCGCCGCCGCCCGCGACTGCGCGGACGAGCTGCTCGCGGTGGCCGTCCGGCGCGGCGACGCGGCCTACTGGACCGACCGGCCCGGCTCGACCTCGATGCACACCTGGTGGTGCAACGGCTCGTCCGGCGTGGGCACGTTCCTGGCCCGGGCCTACGCGTACACCGGCGAGGCCCGCTACGGCGAGGCCGCCGTGGCCGCCGGCCGCGCGGTCGTCGCGACCCGCTGCGACGTCGGCACCTCGCACTGCCACGGCGTGGCCGGCAGCGGCGAGTTCCTGCTCGACCTTGCCGCCGCCACCGGGCTGGACGAGTTCGCGGACTGGGCGCGGCACCTGGCGGCGCAGCTGTGGGCCGAGCGGGTCTACCGGGACGGCCGGCCCGTGCTCATGAACGAGTCCGGGCACGAGTTCTCGGCCTCCTACGGCGTCGGCGCCGCCGGCCCGCTGGCGTTCCTCACCCGGCTCCGGCACGGCGGCGACCGACTGTTCCACCCGCCGGTGACGGCCCCTGAACCCGGCGCGGCGTTCGCCGCGCCGTCCCCGACCGAACGGACCACGGAGGAGGTGAAGATGCAATGAGCATCGATGTGATGGCGCTGCAGGCCGTTCCGGCCGACCAGGACGCGCCGGGCGCCCCGGAGGCGGGCTGCTGCTCGTACACGTGCGGCGGGCTGTCCTGCGGCAAGACCTGCCAGACGAACTGACCCGGTGCGGGCCCTCGGGCCCACACCGTTCCCGGACCCGTCGGAAGCGGAGGAGGTGAAATCCAATGACCATCGATGTCATGGCGCTGCAGGCCGTTCCGGCCGACCAGGACGCGCCGAAGGCGCCGGAGGGCGGCTGCTGCTCGTTCACGTGCGGCGGCAACTCCTGCGGCAAGACCTGCCAGACGAACTGATCCCGGCCTGAACACCGGCGTGGGGGGGGGGGGGGGGGGGGGGGGGGGGAGGGGTAGGGGGGGGGGGGGGGGGGGGGGGGGGGGGTGGGGGTGGGGGGGGGGGGGGAGGGGGAGTGCTCGAAGGTGGCGAGCGGCACGACCAGGACCGACTCCTCGGCCCGGACGTAGGA